>DATLLK010000375.1:0-14268 GCA_035537895.1 Planctomycetota bacterium | reverse complement strand
ACCCCGAGAGGAAGAGCTCCTTCTGCACCGGGCGGTCGAAGTCGATCGTCAAGTCCACGTCGAGCACGCCCGAGGGCGCACCGGCGCGGCGCGCGACGCGCAGGCCCGGCCAGAGCAGCTCGAGCTCGTCCACCTTGAACTCGGTGCGGATGCGCTCCATCTGCCCCTCGACGTAGGCGGCCCACTGCTTCGCCACCTTCGTCACGGGAAGGCGCAGCGTCGGCTCCTCCGAAGGGTCCACGAGCGAGCGGAACCAGTGGTACGCCTCGCTGTGGCGACCCGCGACGCTCGCCTCGCGCCCGGCCTCGAGCCGGGCCTCCGCGGACGTCTCGTTGCGCTGGGCCTCCCGCTCGACGCGCTGGCGCTCGGCGAGCGCCCACGCCGCGAACGCCGAGCCGGGCCGGACCGCCTCGAAGCGCTCCTCGACGTCGCGCAGGGCGGGGATCGCGACGTAGAAGTCGGGCGAGTCGAGCGGCAGGGAGGCGAGACCGGCCACGGCGCGCGCGAGCGTCGCACCCGACTCGCCCGCGAGGCGGAGACGGTCCTCCTCGACGACGTCGTCCACGGACCGCGTGAACGGGCCCTGGACCGAGTTCCCGCGGTGCGTCCGGTACGTGAAGGTGCCGTCGGCGCGGACGTCGACCACCTCGACGAGGGGCTCTGGCTGCGGCAGGTCGCGGAACCGCAGGGACTCCATCCACTTCGACTTGTCCTTGCCCGCGCGGGCGGAGAGCCCCGCGAGGGCGCGCACCCGCACCGACCGCAGCGCGGGGGCCGCGGCGGCGACCTCCTCGAGGCCCTGCTGCGCCGGCGCCGAGCCGACGACGCGGGGCCTCGCCGACGCCGCCAGCCGCTCGACCGCGTCGAGGTCGCCGCGCCGAAGGACCGCGACGGCCTCCGCGACGAGCGTGCGGAGCGCCGCGCGCGCGAGGTCCTCCTTCTCCTTCGTGCGCGACCCGAGGTCGGCGTGCGCCGAGCCCGCCGCCAGCGCGACGGTCGGGTAGGCGTCGCTCTCGCCCGCGGCGCCCGCCCACCGGTTGAGGAGGTCGAGCGCGCCCACCGTGTCGCCGTCGCCGGCGAGGCGTGCCGCCTCGGCCTCCGCGTCGCGCCACGCGGCCGCCACGCGCTCGTCGAGGGCCTCGCGGCGGGACTGGAAGGGCTCGCGCACGAGGTCGGCGAGCCGCTCGGCGGAGAGGAATCGGCGGTCGGGCGCGGTCAGCGCGTCGCCCTCCGCGCGCAGCACGCTCTCGGCGGCCTCGCTCGCGGCGGCCACGTCCCGGCGGGCGCCCGCGAGGTGGAGGTCGTCCACCGCGGACTCGAGCCACGCCTCGTCGAGGCGCGCGAGCCCGGTCTCGACCGCCGTCGCGATGCGCCGCGAGGCCTCCGCCGCGTCGAGCGCGTGGCCGTGCTCGTCGCGCTGGAGCGCGGAGGGCACGAACACGGCCGTCAGACGGTCGCGCCACCGGGCCGCCGCGCTCGCGACCTCGGCGACGTCGGACGGGGCGGCCGGGAACGCCCGTTCGCGGCG
The DNA here is from genome assembly GCA_035537895.1 of Planctomycetota bacterium. Taxonomy (GTDB): domain Bacteria; phylum Planctomycetota; class PLA2; order PLA2; family JAEUHO01; genus DATLLK01. The sequence continues at coordinate 12,740 of DATLLK010000375.1, read as the reverse complement.
CTCGACGCGCAGCGCCTCGTCGGACGCCTCGGCGACCTCGCGCGAGCGCCGCTCCTGGACGAGGCGCGCGGGACCCCAGACGGGGAACTCGCGCCCGTAGTCGTGGAGCGCCGCGTGCGCCGCCGCGAAGTCGCCGCGGGCGAGCGCGGGGTCCACCTCCGCCTTGATCGTCGCCTCGAGGAGGTCGAGCCGGCGCAGGTGCTCCTTCAGGTCCCGCACGTGGGCCGAGAGGTCCGCCTCGCGCGGCGAGCCGACGGCGCGCGTGCGGGCGAGCAGCTCCTCCGCCCGCTCGAGCCGCCCGGCGAGGTCGGTGCGCGTCTCGAGCGGCGAGACCTCGGTCCGGAGCGAGGCGAGGCCGACCGCGACGGCGTCGCTCGCCTTCTCGCGCCGCCGCCACTCCTGCACGGCTCGCACGCCGCCGGCGATCAGCAGCGCGGACAGGACGCTCGCCGCGGCGAGGACCGTCGTGTGGCGGATGCGCCGCCGCAGCAGCCAGGCCTCCCAGTTGCCGCGGAAGCCGGCGGGCAGGATCGTCGTGCCCTGCGTCAGACGGTCGATGTCGGCGACGAGGAGGGCCGGCGTGCGGTAGCGCAGCCCCGGGTCGCGCAGCATCATCCGCTCGACGAGGTAGCCGGTCTCGGCGCTGATCTCGGGGCGCAGGGAGCGCACGGGCGCCGGCACCTCGTAGAGCACCTTCGTCAGGACCTCGGCGAGCGTGGTCCCGTCGAAGGGCGGCCGCCCCGTGAGCATCGCGTAGAGCGTGGCGCCGAGGCTGTAGATGTCGCTGCGCGTGTCGGCCTTGCGCGGGTCGAGCGCCTGCTCGGGCGCGATGTACTGCGGCGTGCCGACGGTCGCGCCGTGCTGCGTCAGCCCGAGGTCGATCGGGCCCTTGGCGAGCCCCAGGTCCATCAGCTTGGGGACGCCCGCGCGCGTCAGGAGGACGTTCCCGGGCTTCACGTCGCGGTGGACGACGCCCATGCGCCGCGCGCGCTCGAGCGCGTCGGCGAGCGAGCGCGTGATCCGCAGCGCCTCGGGCTCGGGCAGCGGGCCCTCGCGGCGGAGCCGGTCGCGCAGGCTCTCCCCCTCCACGAACTCCATCACGACGTAGGGGAAGCCGTTGGACTCCCCCGCGTCGAGCGCGCGCACGATGTTGGGGTGGTCGAGGCTCGCGAGCATGCCCGCCTCGGCCTTCAGGCGCTCGACCTGCGTGCGGTCGCCCGCGAGGTCGGGCCGCAGGACCTTCACCGCGACCTCGCGGTTGAGGCCCAGGTGGAGGGCGCGGTAGACCGTGCCCATCGCCCCGCGTCCGACGATCTCGAGCAGGCGGTAGCCCTGGATCTCGCCGGGACCCGTCTTGGGCTGGATGCGCGCCTGGACGCGGCGGGCCTGGTCCTCGGCGAGGTAGCCGCGCTTGACGAGGATGACCGCGAGGCGCTCGTCGAGCTGGAGGTCGTCCTGCATCCGCTTCTGGAGAAGGAACCCCTCCTCGACCTGCGCCTCGGTCACGAAGCCCTGCGCGAGGGCCTCCTGCGCGAAGAGGAAGTCCTCGTTGTCGGTCACCGGTCGAGCTCCAGCTCGGGGTTGCGACCGGGGTCGGGCGCCCGGGCCGCGACGCGGCCGCGGTCGCGCAGGAGATCGCCCCGCGCGAAGTAGGGGTAGGCGTCGAGCCAGCCCTGGAGCAGGCGCAGGGGGACGTCGTCGCGGCTGACGGTGCGCGCGCCGGGCGGGCCCGACGCGGCCTTGCTCACGCTGTCGAGCCCGAACAGGAACTCGACGGCGTCGTTCAACCGGTCCACCGTCACGTCGACGAGGTCGTGGGCGAGCAGCGCGTCGGGGTCCGTGAAGGCCGCCTCGAGGAGCGCCGGGGCCTTCGGGTTCGGGCGCGCGGCGGGGTCGGCGGCGAACTGCTTCTCGAAGGGGGCGACCACGTCGGCGAGCGCGCTGCGGAACGTGCGCCCCTCGCCGCGCGGCAGCGCGACGCGGACGGCCTCGGAGAGGGCGTCCACCGCGTCGGCGCGCGCCTCGGGAGGGACCCGGCCCGCGATCAGCGCCCGGACGAGCGCGACGGCGGCGTGGTAGCGCACGTCGTACTCGAGGCGGCCGCGCGGCTCCCGGCTCTTGTCGCGCAGGAACGCCCGGCACGAGCGCACGCCCGCCGGCGTGCCGTCGGACCCCGCGATCACGAGGAACCCCGCGACGACCGGCTCGCGCACGCTGCGCGCGAAGTTGGTCCGGCCGACGATCTCCGCGATGCGCGCGCGCGCCGGGGCGCCCTGGGGCGCGAAGAGGAGCGCCTGCGCCGCCGCGACGGCGGGACGCTGCTCGGTCGCCGACAGCGCCGCCTGGTAGAGCTCCTCCCACGCGTCCGCCCGCCGCGTGACGTGGGCGAGCGCCCCGCGCGCGAACAGGGCCTCGGCCCCGTCCCACTCGCCCGGCCGAAGCGCCGAGTTGTGCGCGGGGTGGAGCAGCGGGTCGAACTGCGCGGCGCGCGTCGCGGCGACGGCGGCGAGCGCGCGGCCCGTCGCCTCCCCTCCCTGCGCGACGGCCCAGCAGGCGATGGCGAGGGCGGCCGCGGCGCGGACCCGGCGGTCCTCGTCCTTCAGCGCCTGGAGGAGCCGCGCGTCCTCGTCGTGGGGCATCAGCCCGATCGCGAGCAGCTCGGCGAGCTCCGCCTCGGGGACCGCCGGCGGCGGCGAGGACCGCCGGTGCTCGGCGCGCAGCCGCGAGGCCGTCATCCCGCCGATCTTGCCGAGCGCGATCGAGGCCGCGATCGACACGGTCGCGTTCGCGTCCGACGTCGCCCAGACGAGGGCGGCGTTGCCCTCGACGAGCGCCTCGCGCGCCTTGGCGGCGCCGGCCTCGGTGCCCTCGTGCGACCCGCCCCCGCGGCGGGCCGTGTCGGGGCCGTAGAACGTCCCGAGGGCGAGCGCGGCGAAGGCGCGCCGCCAGGGCTCGGCGCCCTCCTTGCGCAGGAGGGTCGTGAGCGGCCGGATCGCGGGCCAGAGGTGCTGCGAGGGGCCCAGCCGCCGACGCAGCGAGCCGATCGTCAGCACGGCGTTGCGGACGATCGCCTCGTTGTTGCCCGCCTCGATGCGCTCGACCAGCTGCGGGACGGCCCACAGGCCGTAGCGGCGGACCAGGATCTCGCGCGCCTCGGCCGACTTCGTGACGTCGCCGGAGGCGTTGTCGAGGAGCTCGTCGATCTCGCGCCGCGCCTCCTCGTCGGGCTGGGAGAAGAAGATGCGGGGCGGGAGCGGCTGGAGGTCGTCGTCGCCCGCGGCGCGGGGCGTGCCGGGAAGCAGCGAGAGGGCGAGGAGGACGGCGGCCGCGTACGCGGCCTTGCGCGCGGTGGGGCGGCGGGCGTCGGCGCGGTCGGGGTTCACGGCTGGAAGCCGGCGTCGACCCAGCGGCGCCAGCGCTCCTCGACCTGACGGTAGTCCATCCCGTACGCGGTCCGCAGGGCCTCCTGCTCGTCGCGGTCCTTCTCCTTCGACGCGTCGATGAACGCCTTGAACTTGCCCGCGTCGAGCGCGACGAGCATGTCGACGACGGACCACGCCTTCACGAGGTCGGGGAGGGAGAAGCCGTCGGCGCGCGCCGTCGCGAGCCGGGGGAACGGCGAGTCGGCGCCCGCCATGACGAGGGCCTTCAGCTGCGCACGCCAGTTCGTCGAGTCCTGCCACAGGGCGGGGTCGGCCCCGCCCGGGATCCCGCCCCGGCCCACGGTGTAGGTGTGGCTCTGCGCCATCGTCGCCATCTCGACGTGGTAGGCGAGGCCCTCCGTCAGCCAGTGGCTCGAGAAGCGCACGTTGAAGCGGTAGCGCACGAGGAGGACCTGCGTGAGGTTGTGCGCGACGGCGCTCTGGAGCACGACCAGGGTGTTGGGGAAGAGGTACTGGCCCGTGGCCGCGACGGGGTGGGGCCACCAGAAGGAGCGGGCCTTGCTCGCCTGGTTCGCCCACGTCTCGAAGGCGGGGCCGAGCTTGGCGACCTCCGACTCCTCGGCGAACTTCTCCGCGTAGCGCGCGTAGGTCGGGGCGCGGTGCGCGCAGAGGACCTCGACCCGCAGGTCGTCGATCTTGTCCTCGGGCGCGGCCCGGACGAGCCGCCGGAACGCCGTGCTCGCCTTCTCCGCGGCGTCGAGGCAGGCCGCCGCCTCCTCGGGCGACAGGTTGTGGAACAGGTCGACGCTCGGGCCCCACAGAGCGTGGATCTCCTCGGAGAGCGCCGTCGTGAGCGCCTTCGCGCGCTCGCGGCCCTCGGTCTCGCCCACGCGCACCCACGCGTCGCCGACGCGGCGCTCGCCCCGGCGGCGGTGCCAGACCTCCTCGGTGACCCACTCGTCCCCGTCCTTCAGGAGCCCCTTCTCGAGCGCCTCCTTCTCCTCGGGGGTGACCCAGCGGCCGTCGTAGGGCACGAGCCCCTTCGCCCGGAGCGCCGCCTCCTCCGCCGCGACGTCGGCCTTCGCCTTCTCCTCGGGCGTGAGCCAGGCGGCCCCCACCTTCACGTGGCCGAGCGCCTTGTGGGCGCGCACGTTGGCCGGGTCGAGCACGAGGACCTTCCGCCACACGTCGGCGATCTCCCTCGTGAAGCCCTTGCCCTTCGCCCAGCCGGTCAATTCCACCAGCGCCGCCACGTCCTTCGCGCTCTCGAACCGGAAGGCGAACTGCTCGCGCAGCGGGGGCGTCGACGTGTCCACTTTCACGACGTCGGCGCGGGGGACCTCGAGCCGCCCCTCGAAGGTCGTCTCGATCACGACCTTCGCCTCGTCCTGCGAGACGACCTTGCCCTCGTGGACCTTGCCGCCCTTGACCGTGACGACGTCCGCGCGCGCCGACGGGACGTGCGCGAGCGCGAGGGCCGCCGCGGCGAGCAGAGCGCCTCGCCACGCAAGAATGCGGAGGCGGGGGGTCACGAGCGGCAGTATAGCCCGCGAGCGCCGGGGGGATCCCGCGGCGTGTCACGCGGCCGGCCGGGTCCGCCGGGGTAGGTTCTCCCCCCATGAGCCTGCCCCTCCTGGCCGCGCTCGTGGGCGTCTGTCTCGTCCTCGGCTACACCCTCTACGGTCGGTTCATCGCCCGTCAGTACGCGCTCGACGACGCCCGGACGACGCCGGCCGTCAAGCGAAGCGACGGGGTCGACTTCGTCCCGACCCGGCCCTTCTACCTCCTGGGCCAGCACTTCAGCGCGATCGCGGCGGCGGGCCCGATCGTCGGGCCGATCCTCGCCTGCCTCACGTGGGGATGGCTCCCCTGCGTGCTCTGGATCGCGCTCGGCGTGGTCTTCGTCGGCGCCGTCCACGACGTCACCGCCCTCGTCGCGAGCGTCCGTCACGGCGGGGCGTCGATCGCGCAGGTCGCGCGCCGCCACATCGGCCCGCGTGCATGGCTGTCGCTCACCGTGTTCATCTGGCTGTCCCTGGTCTACGTCGTCGTGGCGTTCGCCGACGTGACGGCGAGCACGTTCCGCGGCGTGACGGCGGGTGTCCCGGGCGAGGCCGGCTTCGACAAGGGCGGCGGGGTGGCGGCGGCGGCGACGCTCTACCTCCTGCTCGCCCTCGGGATGGGCCTCGTCCAGCGGCGCTGGAAGCCCCCGACGTGGGCGCTCGCCGCGATCTTCGTGCCCATGACGCTCGGCTGCGTCGCGCTCGGCACGGTGCCCGCCGTCTCGCGCGTGCTGCTCCTCTCGGGGACGACGTGGCATGTCGTGATCCTCGTCTACTGCGTCGTCGCCTCCCTGATGCCGGTCGACCTGCTGCTGCAGCCGCGCGGGTTCCTCGGCGGCTTCGTCCTCTACATCGCGCTCGCCTTCGGCGTGGTCGGCGTGCTCTTCGGGGGCCACGCGATCGAGCAGCCGGCGTTCCGCGACGCCGGGGAGGGCGCGACCGCGTCCCTCTTCCCCTTCCTCTTCGTGACGATCGCGTGCGGGGCCTGCTCGGGCTTCCACGGTCTCGTCTGCGGCGGCACGACGTCCAAGCAGATCGCGCGGGAGTCCCACTGCCGCCCCGTCGGGTACGGGGCCATGCTCCTCGAGGCCTTCGTCGCGCTGATCGCGCTCTCGACGGTGTTGATCGTGGCGCCCGGCGACGTCAAAGGCCGCCTCCCGGGGAGCCTCTACGGCGACGGCATGGCGTCGTTCGTGACCGTCGTGCTCGGCTCCGACGCGTTCCGCTTCGCCGCCGTCTTCGGCGCGATGGCGTTCTCGACCTTCGTGTTCGACACGATCGACGTGGCGACGCGGCTCGGCCGCTACCTCCTGCAGGAGCTCTTCGGGCTGCGCGGCCGCGGGGGCGCGATCGTCGCGACGATCGCGACCGCCGGCGTCCCGCTCGGAATCCTGCTTCTCGGGGGCAGCGCCGCCTGGTCGAAGTTCTGGGTGCTCTTCGGCAGCGCGAACCAGCTGCTGGCGGGCCTGACGCTCCTCTCCTGCACGGTCTGGCTGCGGCGGTCGGGCAAGCGCTCCTGGTACACGGCGGCGCCCGCGGCCTTCGTGCTCGCGATCACGACGTGGTCGCTCGCCACGCACGTGGTGCTCGGCGCCCGGGCGCTGATGAGCACGGGCCTCGACGTCGAGGCCGTCAACGGGATCGTCGCCCTCGCGCTGCTCGCGCTCGCGGCGGTCTTCCTCGTCGAGGCCTGGCGCGCGCTCCGCGGGACCGCGCGCCGCGAGGAGGCGGTCCGCGCCAGGGCGGAGGCGTGACGCCTGTCTAGGCGTCCCCCGCCGCCTCCATCCCGTACTTCTCGAGCTTGCGCTGGAGCGTGAAGCGGCTGATGCCGAGGAGGTCGCTCGCGCGGGTCTTGTTGCCCTGCGCCTGCTCGAGGGCCTTCTCGATCTCCCGCCGCTCGACCCGCTCGACGAGCTCCACGAGGTTCTGGACCGGGCCGTCCTCGGCGACCGCCGCGGCCAGCGGGCGACCGCCGCGCCGGACCGGCTCGGAGAGGTCGTCCACGCCGACCACGTCCTCGCCGAGCGCGATCATCCGCTTCACCTCGTTCTCGAGCTCGCGGACGTTGCCCGGCCAGTCGTAGGCGACGAGGCGGTCGAGCACGCCCTCGCCCAGCGCCTTCGCGCGGCGGCCCGCGGGGGCGTGGACGCGCAGGAAGTGCTCGGCGAGCAGCGGGACGTCCTCCTTGCGCTGGCGCAGCGGGGGCACGCGGATCGTCAGCACCTTCAGCCGGTAGTAGAGGTCCTCGCGGAACTCGCCGGCGTCGACGAGCTTGCGCAGGTCCTTGTTGCTCGCCGAGATGATGCGCACGTCCACCTTGCGCACGGACTTGCCCCCGACGGGCCGGATCTCGCCCTCCTGGAGGACGCGCAGCAGCTTCTTCTGCATGTCGGGGCTCATGTCCCCGACCTCGTCGAGGAAGAGCGTCCCCTTGTCGGCCAGCTCGAAGAGGCCCTTCTTGTCGCGGTCCGCGCCCGTGAAGGCGCCGCGGACGTGGCCGAAGAGCTCGCTCTCGAGCAGCGTCTCCGTGAGCGCGGCGCAGTTCTCCGAGAGGAAGGGCTGGCGCGCGCGGGAGCCCTTCGAGTGGACGGCGCGGGCGACCAGCTCCTTGCCCGTGCCCGACTCGCCCTCGATCAGGACGGGGTCCTCGGTCAGGACGATCTTGTCGAGCAGCCGGAGGACCTCCCGCATGACGGGGGCGCGCCCGATGATCTCCGCGTACGTGCCCGCGGGCTCCCCGGCGCGCCGCAGCCGCTCCCGCGCGTCGGAGAGCTCCTGCGCCTGCGCGTCCACCCGGTGGGCCAGCTGGGCGTTCAGGACCTCGAGCTCGCGGGCGCGGCGCTCGTTCTCCTCGTAGAGGCGGGCGTTCTCGATCGCGATCGAGGCGAAGTCGGAGAGGCTCGAGAGCGTCTGCAGCTCGACGTCGGTGAACGCTCCCTTCTGGAGGCGATTGTCCACGTAGATCGCGCCGATCACCTGCGCGCGGGAGACGAGCGGCAGGCAGAGCACGCTCCTCGCGCGGATCGCGTGGATCGAGAGGAAGTCCTGGAAGCGGTGGTCCTCGACCGCGTTCGCGGCGAGGACGGACTGCCCCGTCTTGAGGACCGTCTCGACCACGTTGCGCGAGAAGGCCTCCTCGGGCGAGGCCACGTCCTCGCGCTCGAAGTTGCGCGCGACGCGCACGGCGGGCTCGGCGCCGGGCTTGCCGAGGACGAGGAACGCCCGCTCGGCGCCGGCGAGCTCGATCACGTGGTCGATCACGATCGCGAGCAGGCGGTCGAGGTGCAGCTCGCTGTTGACCGCCTTGGCGACGCGCTGGAGCCGGAGGAGACGGTCCTCCTGCGCCTTCGCCTTCGCGAGGTCGCCCTCGTAGTCGAGGATCATCGTCGTCGCCGCCTCGGCGGGCGGCGGGGCCTGCTCGAACCAGATCCGCGCGCCCCCGACCCCGATCTGGTCCCCGGCCCGGAGGGCCGAGCGATCCACCAGCTGACCGTTGAGGTGGGTCCCGTTCTGGCTGCCCAGGTCGTTCAGCACGTACTGGGATCCGTGCTTCTCGATGCGGCAGTGGCTGCGGGAGGCGCGCAGATCGAGGACCGGGATGTCGCTCTGGGGGCCGCGCCCGATCACGACGACGTCCTTGCCCAGGTCGAGGACGGTCCGCCGCTGGTTCTCTTCGAGCACGAAGCGCGGCAAAGGGAGGCCTCCGGAGGATCCGGATCGCGGGAACGCCGGGATCCTATCGTAGGAACGTGCGAAAGCGCACGTGCCCCGTGAGAAAAACGTGCGATCGTCCACCGAAAATACCGGGGGTACCCCCGGATGACAGCCCCAAGTCGGAGCCGCCTCTCCGAGCCCGCGACGGGCCCCGCCCCCGTTCGATTCCAGCCGAAGCGCGGCGGCTACTGCGTAGGGGGAGGCCGTCGGTCGCGCGGTGTCGCAGGTAGGCTCCCGCCCCATGACGTGGGAAGCACGACCCGCCGCCGGGCATCGGGACGTTCTCGCGGGGATCGCGGTGCGCCACGAGGCGTACGCGCGCAAGCTGCCGCTCCTCGCCGTGCAGGGGCAGCGGCTCGCGAGCCGCCGGGAGCATCGGGCCGTGCCGTGGGTGCTCGACCGGGGCGACGGGACGATCGTGTCGACGCTCCTCTGCCATCCGATCGAGCTCGCGCTCGACGGCCGGGTGTTCCCCGCCTACGGACTGGGATCCGTCGGGACGCGGATCGCGGAGCGGCGCCAGGGCCACGCCGCCGCGCTGTGCGCGGCCGCGTGCGCGGCGAGCGAGGCCGCGGGGCGCCCCGTCGGGCTCCTCTTCAGCGACATCGCGCCGGCGTACTACGAGCGCCTCCGGTTCGTGTCGTCTCCGGCGTGGGAGGGGCGCTGCGAGCGGCTCGCCGACCTCGCCGCGAGCGGGGACGCCGCCTCCGACGTCCGGCTGGAGCCCGTGGACCCGCGCCGGGAGGCGGAGCGACTGACCGCGCTCTGGGGTCGCGCCCATCGCGGGACGCTCCATCCCCACCGCGACACGGCCGGGTTCCTCGAGAACGTCGAGGACGCGGGCGGCAGCGACTGGTTCTTCCTCGTGCGAGGGCGGGCCGAAGGCTACCTGCGCCTGTGGGCGCCTCCGGACGGGACGCTCGAGGTCGGGGAGTCGGCCTTCACCGACCCCGACGACGAGGCCGGAGCCCTGCGCGCGGCGGCGCGCCTCGCGATCGACGCCGGGAAGACGGCGCTCGAGGGCTGGATGGCCCCGACGCCGTTCGTCCGGGCGTGGTTCGCCCCGACGCCGCGCACGGAGGCGCTGCCGATGCTGCGCGGCGCCCCGCCCCACGAAACCGCGCGGTTCTGGCCGCCGAACCACTTCTGAGCGGTCGGGCTGGGGCACCGCCCGCGCCCGAGACGAAGGCGCCCCGCGACGGACGGGCCGGCGCGGGGCGTCGCGCTCTGCGGGGAGCGGGTTCGCGCGCCTACTTGACCTCGAACTCCGTCTTGTCGGCGGGGACCTCGACCGTGCCGCCCGCCGTGACCTTCACCGGGACCTCCCAGGTGATGTCCGGGCTGTACGTGTACGCCGTGATCTTCCCGTCGGCCACGGAGGGCGTCTCGCGGACCCCCTCCTTCCAGAAGACGAGCGTGTACTCCCCCTCGGGGACGTTCTCGAGGACGAACTCGCCCGCCTTGCGACCGTCGCCGTCGCTGTCGCGCGTCACCTGGACGTAGGGGTGCTCGGTGATGTGGACGAACGCGCTCATCCACGGGTGGATGTCGCACTTGACGATGTAGGTCGCCGGGTCCTCGAGGAACGCCTGCTCGACGTCGTCCTTCTTCGTCCCGGGCTCGGACGAGAAGTTGAACTGCGTGTCCTTCATCGAGCCCTTGTAGCCGTGGATGTTGTGGTCGGCCCGGTCGTCGTTGCCGACGACGAGCTGGGTCTCGGGACGACCCCACTGCACGTGCGGCAGGTACCGGCAGCCCTTCTGGTCGATCGTCAGGGTGCGGTCCTCGCCGCGCATGGCCTCGGGCCAGTCCTTCCCGGCGGCGATCGACTTGATGTAGACGACGACGTTGCCGACGCCCTTCGTCGCCTTGTCGAAGACGAGGCGCTCGGAGCCCTGCTCGGGGGCGCCGCAGCCCTTGTCGTTGTCCTTCGTGACCTTGATCGGCGGCGGCTCGAAGTCGCCCTTCATCCGGACGATGCCGGTGATCTTCCCGCCGTTCTTCACCTCGGTGACCTTGTACTCCTTGCCGGCGGCGGGGGCGGGCGAGGGGTACGCCGCGAACGCGGCGAGGGCGGCGGCAAGGGCGAGGGCGACCTGGGACGTGCGCTTCATGGGTGGCGTTCGATGCCTCACGGGGTTGTCCTGGCCACGGTAGCGCCGACACAGGGGGGCGGAAGCACAGGACGCAGCGTTGCGCCCGGTGCCCCGCGCCCGGGGGTCCTCGCGCGCTACGCCCTCGCGAGCAGGCGTCGCGCCGCGTCGAGGACGCGCTCGACGCGCATCGGGTCGAGGCAGGGATGTCCCTCGATCGGGCAGACGCGCAGCCAGCACGGCGAGCACGGGACGCGGTCTCGCAGCACGGTGATCGGCCCGGTCCCCCGCGGTCCGCACACGTCGGGGTCGGTCGAGCCGAACAGCGCGAGGATCGGCGTGCCCACCGCCGCGGCGAGGTGCATCGGCCCCGTGTCGTTCGTCACGAGGAGCCGCGCGCGGGCGAGGAGCGCGGCGAGCCGCGGCAGGTCGGTCGCACCCGCGGCGGAGCGCAGCGGCGCGCCGGCCGCGGCCGCGATGCGGGCGTGGAGCGCCGCGGCGTCCGACGTGCCGACGAGGACGACCTCGGCCCCGTCCTCGAGGACGAGGCGCCGACAGAGCTCCGCGTACGCGGCCTCGGGCCAGCGCTTCGCCGTCCCGTAGGCCCCGCCCGGCTCGATCGTGACGAGCGGTCGATCCGGCGTGCCGTTCCCTGCGCCGCGCCAGGCGTCGACCCACGCGAACGCCTCCGGCTCGGGTTCGAGGCGCCACGGGTCGACCTCCGAGGCGAGACCGAGGGGCGAGAGGATCGCGGCGTACGTCGCCGAGCGGTGGACGCCGCGCAACGGGCCCGGCGGCCGCGCCACGTGGGTGAGCAAGCCACGACGTCCGTCCCCGGGGAGGCCGACGCGCAGGGGCACGCGGGCGAGGAACGCGGGAAGCGCGGCGCGGAAGGAGCGCGGGAACACGAGCGCGGCGTCGGCCCTCGCGGCGCGGTAGGCGGCGACGAGGCGCGGGAGGGCGCGCGTCGACCGTTCGTCGGAGAGGACGATCGTCTCCGTGACGCGCGGCAGGCGGCGCGCGATCGAGGCGACGCCCGGGCGGGCGGCCGCGACGATCTCGGCCCCCGGCGGCAGCGCGCGGTCGAGCGCCGCGATCGTCGGTGCGGCGAGACAGACGTCGCCGAGCCAGTTGGGCAGCCGCACGAGGACGCGGCGAAGGCCGTCGGGCCGTACCCGCGCGCGCGTTCCCACGAGGGGCGTCAGGGCGCCTTCGTCCTCGCCGAGGTGGGCTGGGCGTTCCACTGCGAGGCGACGTACCACGCGAAGAAGGCGAAGAGCGTGACGATCACGGCGAGGAGCCAGCGCGGGACGCGGGCGTTGCCCTCGCGCACGCCCGAGTGCTCGTACACGTGCACGTGGTGCTCGTCGTGGGGATCGGCCGTGGGCGTGCTCTCGTTCATCGTGGCTCCCGTGCGCCCGTCCGCGGGCCTGGTCAGTCGCGAGCGTCCTGGTCGAGGAGGCGCTGCGCCGCCTCCTCCACGTTCCGGAACTGCCCGTCGCGGACGGCCCACACGTAGACGAGCCACGCCGTCAAGCCCATCAGGGCCGCGATCGCGAACAGCATCCACTCGAGGGCGAGGGCGACGGGGATCATCGGGATCGAGGATACCACCGGCGCGCTCGCGTCCGGCCCGGTGGCCGAGCGCATCTCCGGGGGAGGCGCGCGTCAGGCGCCCGCGCGCAGGTCCTCGGGCAAGGCGCTCCGAAGCCGGGCGGAGTTGCCGATCACGAAGAGGCTCGACACGACCATCGCGAAGGCAGCGAAGACGGGCGGAAGGTGGGCGACCAGAGCCCATCCCACGCCGACGACGTTGTAGGCGAACGCCCAGAAGAGGTTCCACCGCGCCGTGCGACGCGTGCGCCGCGCCGCGCGGAACAGGCCGGGGAGGCGCCCGAGGTCGTCGCCGATCAGGCTCACGTCGGCCGCCTCGCGGACGAGGTCGGCGCCGGAGCCGACCGCGATCCCGAGGTCGGCCGCCGCGAGCG
>DATLLK010000374.1:0-13125 GCA_035537895.1 Planctomycetota bacterium | reverse complement strand
GAAGGAGATGTTCGACCAGGGGGCCCGCCACCTGGTCCTCTCCATCGGCTCCCTCTCCTTCGCCGACAGCGCCAGCATCGGCACCGTCCTCGACCTCCAAAAACAGGCCGAATCCCGCGGCGGCCGCCTCGTGCTGGCCGGGCCGACTCCCAGGTTCCGTAGAGTTATCGAAGGCATGGGCCTCGCCACACGCTTGCCCATCGCTCCGGACGAAACCGCGGCCAAGTCTCTACTGCGATAGGGGCGCACTTGGTCGGTCGGGGGGAATTCCGCGCAACCGCGGGGGAGACTGCCCCGCGACACGCGACAGTGAAACGCGAGTTCTGAACCTGAGGGGTCGGGGCGGATTTCGCGAGACCGCGGGAGCGGGAGCCGCGATCGCGTCCCCCTCGGGCCGCTGAGCGGCTCCCCGAGGGCGCGTCTGCGCGCCCGAGGGCGCGGGATGCGCTTGCGCATCCGCGCCGCGAACCCCGGTCCGCGAAAGCCGCCCCGTACGTCCCTGATCGGTCAGTCGTCTTCGTTGGCCGGCGCCTCGGGGGCGCCCGCTTCGAGAGTGACCGTCCCGGCGTCGAAGCACGCGCCGGGTTCCACGTCGTAGGCGGCGACGGACTTCGATGCGCAGCCCTGCGCCTCCACGACGACCTCCACCCGCCCGAGCGGGAGCTCCACGGAGACGGGGGCGGCGCCCTGCTCCATCCAGAGGCTGCCGCCGCCCTGGTTGTCGTCGGAGACCAGCGTGCGCACGAGCACGCGGGGCACGGGCTTGCCGTCGGGCCCGAGCACGCGGACCGTCATGCGGCCGAGGCGGCGCAGCACGACCTTCGCGTCCTTGCTGTCGAGCGCCACGCCCTGGGCGCTCGCCGCCTCGTGGCCGTCGGCATCGACCCTCAAGGACACGGGCTGCTTCGACGCGACGCGCTGCAGGCGGAAGCGCCCCTTCGCGTCCGACGTCGCGCTCGCGGCCCGGCCGTGCTCGCCCCATGCGGTCACGTCGGCGCCGCCCACGGCCGCCCCGAGATCGTCCGTGACCGTGCCCTCGACGACGGCCTTGGCCGTCTCGAGGGTCACGACGACGCCGGACTTCTCCTTGCCGGGGACGAGGTCCGCCACCTCGACGGTCCCGGTGAAGTGACCCTCGGCCTGCACGACGATCTTCGCGGGCCCCTCGGGGAGGCTGCCCACGGTGAACCGCCCCTTCGCGTCCGTGGGCGGCGTCGCGTCCTCGTCCATGAGCCGCATGAAGACGCGGATCCACCCGTCCTCGCTGCCGAAGGTGAACGGATCCTCGCCTGCGCTCACGGAGGCTCCGGCGATCGGCTTGCCGTCCGAACCGACGACCGTGCCCGTCACCCACGCCGCGTCCTCGAGGAGCGCCTCGAGCCCGTCGTGGCCTCCGCCCGCCGTGGCGTCCAGCCCCGGGAGGTCCACCGTCACGTAGCGCGGGTGGATGAACCGCAGCGTGTAGGCGTGGCCGGGCGCGATGCCGTCGAGCTCGTAGGCGCCGTCGGGCCCGGACCGCGTCGCGTCGCCGCGGGACATCGCGAACATCCCGGCGAGCCCGCCCTCCCCGCTCGACCCGAACGCGACGATGCGGACTCCTGCGACGCCGACGCCCTTCAAGTCCACGACCTTCCCCGCGAACCGCACGCCGGGAAGCAGCTTCGCGTCGGCGACGGCGAGGCCCGTCGAGGGCACGAGGACCTCGCGGTGCGCCGCCATGCGCCCCTTCGCCCGGACGACGACCGTCGCCTTGCCCGGCGGGAGCCCGCGGACGGCGTAGAAGCCCTTCGCGTCGCTCGTCGCGCGCGCGGGCTCCTTCGTCCCCTCGCGGTGCACCTCCGCCGTCGCGCCCGCGAGAGGCTTCCCTTCCTCGTCCGTGACGATGCCCGAGACCGTGCCCGTCGCGGCCGGTCGGCCCGCCGGCTGTCCGGCGCCACCCTTCGCCGCGGCCGTGCCCGCGGCGATCCACAGGCACGTCGCGACCGCCCAGGCGGCCATCCTCGCCGTACGCATGGGGATCCTCCTCGACGCCCGAGGATACCCCCGTCCGCCCGTCAGTCGGGCCGCGCGAGTCTCCGCTTCATCTCCTCGATCTTCTTCGCGAGGACCTGCTCGGGCGTGAGATCCGCCTCCTCGGCGTTCTCGCCGCCGGAGGGCGCGTCCGCGGGCAGCGAGATCCGGCGCGGCGCCCCGAAGTCGTCCCGCTCCGGGCGCCGATCGCCGCGGTCGCGGCCACCGCCTCCGCCCCCGCCTCCGCCGCCCCTCGGGGCGACGCCGGCACGGCGCATCGGACGGCCCTCCCCCGCGCGGGGCGGACCCTCGCCGCGGGGCCGGTCTCCACCTCCGCGTCGCGCGCCGTCGCGGCGCGGGCGGTCGCCGCCGCCACCGGCGCCGGCGCCGGGCCCGGAGCCGGTTCCGCGGCGGGGCGGGCCGTCGCCGCGGGGGGCGTCGTGACGCGGTCCCCGGGGAGGACCGCGGCGCTCGCCCGCGTCGTGGCGCATGGACAGGGTGAGCCGGCGGCGGACGGTGTCGACCTCGAGCACCCGCCCCTGGACGACGGCGCCCACGGGCGCGATCGTCGCGGGGTCGATGCCCGGGCGGTCGCCGATGTGGGGGAGCGGCACCAGGGCCTCGACGCCCAGCCCCACGTCGACGAAGACGCCGAAGGGCACGGCGCGCGTGACGCGGCCCTCGAGGACGAGCCCGGGCCGCACCGACTCGACCGTGATGCCGGGCGGAGGCGGGGTCGGCCGGGCGAACCGCGGGCGCGGGTCGGCGAGGCCGGCCGTCGCCTGGTAGAGCGCGTACTTGAGCGTGGGCATCGGCGCCGCCGTGGCCTGCAGCCGCGCGAGGTCCACCCGCGCGCGCAGCCGCGGCTCGCGGAAGAGCGTCGCGACGTCGCTCCCGACCTGCGCCGCCATCTCGTCGAGCAGCCCGTACTGCTCGGGATGGAGCTGCGTGCGGTCGCGAGGGTCCGTGCTCGAGGTCACGCGGAGGAACCCGACCGCCTGCTCGGCCGCGGTGAGCCCCACGCCCTCGACGGCCCCGAGCGCCGCCTTGCCCGGGAGCGCGTTGCCCGCCTCGCGCCACGCGGCGAAGGCCCTCGCCTTCACGAGGTCCATGCCGGGAAGACGGGCGAGGAGCTCGACCGGCGCCGTCGCCGCGTCGACGCCCGTGTGGGCGACGCAGAACGCGACGACCTCGTCGAGGCGCTCCTTCAACCGTCCCTGGTGCACGTCGTGCACGTTGGGCCCGAGCCCCAGGGACTTCGGGTCGAGGCGCACGTACTCGGCGAGCGGGTCCTGGAAGCGGCGCGCGATCGACAGCGCGCCCACGCACTCGGCGGCGACCTCCGTCCCCGTCTCGGTGCGGACCGGCTTCTCGACCGCGGTCGTCTCGAGCGCGCGCGTGCCGCCGTCGGCGACCTCGACGATCTCGACGGCGGCCGGGAGGCCCTTCACCGCCTCCTCGGCGAGCGAGGCGGCTTCGCGCCGCCCGCCGCTCTGCCCGATCGCGATGACTTCGACGCCGTGCGCCGTCACGAGGTCGCGGAGCGCCGCGACGGCCGCCTCGCGGCCCGCGGTCGCCTCGTGCGGCAGCCGGCCGAAGTAGACGGCCCGGCCCGCCTCGTCGACCGCCGCGGCGCGGTGCCCCGCCGCCACGTCGGGCCGCAGGCCCAGCGTCTTGCGCGGACCGCCGACGGGGCCGAGCAGGAGGTTGCGCAGCGACCGCTCGAACGTCTCCGTCGCCACGTCGTCGGCCCGCTCCTTCAGCGCGGAGCGCACCTCGGCCTGCAGCATCGGCTTCAGGATCCGCCGGTAGCCGTCCTCGGCGGCGGCGCGCAGGAAGCCCGCGTGCGGGTGTCCCTCGCCGTAGGCCTTCGAGGCCGCCTCGTGGACGAACTCGATCGCGCGCGCCTCGGGCGGCTCGCACGTCGCGGAGAGCACGCGCTCGCGCTCCGCGCGACGGACGGCGAGCACCGTCAGCGGCGGCACCTTGTGCGCCGGCGCGGAGAAGCCCACGAGCTTGCCGTGGCGTCCCGCGTCGCCCTTCCTGTCCGTGCGCAGCGCGACGGAGAGGACGCTCTCGCGGCGGAACAGCTCGCGGAGCCGGCGCCGGAGCCCGGCGTCGAGGCAGAAGGTCTCCGCCAGGATGTCGCGCGCGCCCGCGAGCGCCGCGTCGAGGCTCGGGACCTCCGAGCCCTCCTTCGCGTGGGGCTTCGCGAGGTCGGCGAGCGGGGTCGGCTCCTTCGCGTCGCGGATCGCGTCGGCGAGGGCCTGGAGCCCCTGCCCGCGCGCGACCGTCGCGCGGCTCGCCGTCACCGGCAGCCACGGCGCGGCGAGGTCCTCCATCGCGTGGACGTCGTCGGCCTCGGCGAGGCGCCGTTCGAGGTCCTCGTTGAGCGCGCCGCGCGACGCGAGCAGGTCGTGCAGCTCGACGCGGCGGTCCTCCTCGGCCAGGATGCGCCGCCACGCGTCGCGGGCCTCGTACAGCCGCCGCTCGTCGAGGCCGCCGGTGCGGTCGCGCCGGAAGCGCGCGAGGAACACCGGCTCGTAGCCGCCCTCGAGCGCCTCGACGACCCAGGCCGCGTGCTCGGAACCGCCCTTGGCGAGGCCCCCCGCGAACCGGGCGAGCGCGCGCTCGCGCGCCTGCGGGCTGTGCCGACCCCGGCCCCGGTGGGCGACGGGGCGGTGGGGGTGCTCCTCCTCCGCCTCGGCCTGCGCGGGGGGGGCCTCCTCGTCCGTGCCGACGGCGCGAGCGTCCGCCTCGGCCGCCGCGTGCGCCTCGGCGGCCTCGTGGGCCTCGGTCGCGCCGTCCTTGCGCTCCTCCGTCACCGCGCCCTCGGGCGCCGCGGGCGGCGTCGCGACGGCGTCGACGGCGTCGACGACCGGAGCGGCCTCCGGCGACGGCGCCTCGGCGGGCGAAGGATCGGGATGGACGTCGGACATGGCGGGGCTCCGCGCGGTGCGAGGCGCGGCCGCGGTGCCTCGTGGGGACGCGGCGCGCCGGGGACCCGGATGGGCCTGGTGGAGAAGGGCAGATTCCACCACGGGAGCGTGAAGGGGACAAGGCGGTCGGACGGGGTCGACGCTCGTCGCGCGGGTGCGCGGCCTACGGGAACAGCGGCCGGAGGAAGGCGAGGGACTTCGCCGCAGCCGAGGGTGCCTCGGACGAGTGGCGCGAGAGCTCGACCTCCACCGGTCCGGACCACCCCGACTCCCGCACGGCCGCGGCCACGTCGGCCCACACGACCTCGCCCTCCCCGAACATCAGGTGGTCGTGCCGGCCGGGCCGGTGGTCGTCCACCTGGAGGACGACGATCTCCGCCGCGTGGCGGCGCAGGATCCGCGCGGGGTCGCCCTCGCGCGTCGCGAGGCAGTGCCCGACGTCGAGCGTCAACCCGAGGGCCGGATGGCCGACGGCCTCGCGGACCCGCGACCAGCCCTCGACGGTCTCGACCGCCATCCCCGGCTCGGGCTCGAAGCCCACGCGCACGCCGCAGGCGGCGGCGTGCACGCACAGCCGGGAGAGGCCGCGCGCGAGGCGGTCGAGCGCCTCCTCGGGGTCGAGGCCGGCGGGCGCCGCGCCCGACCACGTGCTCACCACCGGCGCGCGAAAAGCCGCCGCGAGGTCCGTGCAGCGCTTGAGGAAGTCGAGCCGCCGCGACGCCTCGCGCGGCTCGTCGAGCAGCGTCGGGCGGTGCTTCCTCCCGGGGTCGAGCACGAACCGGGCGCCGGTCTCGATGACGACGGAGAGGCCCGTCTCGCGCAGCAGGCGGCCGAACGCCTCGATGTCGCCCTCGGAGGCGCGCAGCGGGTCGAGGTGGTGGACGTCGGGCGTCAGCGCGACGCCGTCGTAGCCCTGTGCGGCGAGGATGCGGACCGCGTCCTCCAGCCGGTGGAACGCGAAGCCGTTCGTGTTGTAGAGGATCGGCGTGCGACGCCCGGGCTGGCTCATCGGTCGGCCCGCCGTTCCCCCGGGCGCACTCGTCTCGCCGTCGCGGCGAGGTGACCGGGGTCGCGGGTCGACCCGGCTCGCGAGGTCCCGGGGCCGCCTGCGCTCACGTCCTGCTCCTCGGGGTCGCGACGCGCCACGACGTCGCCGGCCCGTCGCCGCCGCGCGCTCCCCGGCGTCAGCGCTGGTCCGACTTCATCGCGGAGAGGAGCTTGCCCGCGCGGGCGGCGATGCCGCTCTCCTTGTAGAAGTAGTGACGGGCGACCTGCTCCCCGTCGTAGTCCTTGCTCTCCGGCAGCGTCGCGATGAACTCGTTCCACCGGTCGTTGATGCTGTTGGCGAGCCGGCTCACGTCGTTCAGCTTCGACTGCCAGGCGGCGTCGTCGCCCGCCTCCTTCGCCTTCAGGCTCTCCTTGTAGATGCGCTCGGCCTCGGCGATGTCCTTCGGGAACGACGCGGCGAGCTCGGCCCCTTCGCGCTTCTTCGACTCGAGGAGCGGCGGGTAGGGCTTCTCGGCGGGTTTGGCCGGGGCCGCGGGCGCGGGAGCGACCGGGGTCGCGGGCTTGCTCGGCGTGGGGGGCGGCTCCTTCTTCTTGTTCATCGAGATGAAGAGGACCACCACGAGCACGACGACGACCGCGGCCGCGAGGTAGGCGACGGCGTTCCCCCCGCCCGACGGCCTCGAGGGGCCGCCGCTGCGGGACGAACCGGCGCGCGGCCGGGAACTGGAAGCCATGGGGGGCGCTCCGAGGGCCAGGGGGAGCCGTGCTACTTACCACACCCTCGGCCGCACGGGCACGGGGGGCGCGTCCCGGGTAGGGTGCGCGACACGATGGCGGACCCGCGCGCGCTGGCCTGTGACGCCCTCGCCGCGCTCGAGCGGGA
Organism: Planctomycetota bacterium; assembly: GCA_035537895.1. Lineage (GTDB taxonomy): Bacteria > Planctomycetota > PLA2 > PLA2 > JAEUHO01 > DATLLK01. The sequence goes on along the minus strand of DATLLK010000374.1, from coordinate 6,285 downwards.
CGGCGGGTTCGCGAAGGACCTCCTCGACGTGATGCGCCCGGGGGTCGACGACCCCCGCGACAAGGCGCTGCTCACCGAGATCGTGTACGGGACGGTCCGGCGGCTGCCGACCCTCGACCACCTGCTCGCCGACGCCTCGAAGACTCCGCTCGGCCGTCTCGACCCGCCCGTCCGGGCGGCGCTGCGCGCGGGGCTCTACCAGGCCCTCTACCTCGCGCGCGTCCCGCCGCACGCCGCCGTCGACGCCGCCGTCCGTTACGCGAAGGCGACGACGAATCCGCGCTACGCGGGCTTCGTGAACGGCGTGCTCCGCAACCTCCTGCGGTCGGTCGAGGGGCCGGCGACGCCACCCGAGGATCCCCTGCGCGACCTCCCGCGGGACGACGCGCCGCCGCTGCGGTTCCGCCGGCCCGTGTTCCCCGCCCCCGGGGAGGATCCCGCGGGCAATCTCGCCGTGCGGTGGGGGCACCCCGTCTGGCTCGTCCGCCGCTGGCTCGGACGCCACCCGACCGAGACGACGCGCGCGATGCTCGACGCCGGCGTCTCGCGCCCTCCGCTCTCGCTCCGAGCGCGCCCGGGCGGACGCGACGAGCTGCTGCGGGCGCTCTCGACGGCCGGCGTCGTCGCCCGCGCGGGCGACGCGCCCGACGAGGTCGTCGTGGACGGCGGCGACGCGGCCGCGATCCCCGCGGTGCGCGAGGGGCGGGCGGCGGTGCAGGACGGCACCGCGCAGCGCGTGGCGCCGCTGCTCGACGTGAAGGCGGGCGACCGCGTCCTCGACCTGTGCGCCGCGCCCGGCGGCAAGTCGATCCACGTCCTCGAGCTGCTCGGCGCCCGCGGCGAGGTCGTCGCGGCCGACGTGTCGCCCGAGAAGGTCGAGGCGCTCGCGTCGACCCTCGCCGCGCGCTCCTCGCGCGAAGGCCTCGTCGCGCGCGCTCTGCTCGTCGCGGCCGAGGGGCCGCTGCCGTTCGCCCCCGACTCCTTCCACGCCGTGCTCGTGGACGCCCCCTGCACGAACACGGGCGTCCTGCGCCGCCGGCCCGAGGCGCGGCTGCGCCTGAAGGAACGCGACGTCGCGGCGCTCGCCACGGCGCAGCGCGCGTTGCTCGAGCGCTCCTGGCCGCTCGTGCGGCCCGGCGGGCGCCTGGTCTACGCGACCTGCTCCGTCGAGCCCGAGGAGAACGAGGGGAACGCGGCCGCGTTCGCGTCCGCCCATCCCGACGCGCGCCGCCTTCCGGGCTTCGAGGTGCTCCCGTCGCGCGACCGCGACGGCGGCTTCGCCGCCGTCTTCGAGCGGACGTCGCCCGCCCGGACCTGACGCGGACGCCCGCTACTTCACCTCGCGGAACTCGCCCTCGTTCTCCTGCGCGATGCGCCGCATGAAGGAGGCCGCCGCGAGCGGGTCCTCGGTCGCCAGGTAGGCGCCCGGCGGCTCTCCGCGCGTCAGCGCGACGGTGTGGATGCGCACGCGGCGCCAGCGGTTCGTCTCGCGCAGCTCGGCGAGGATCTCGTCAGGCTCGACCGGCATCCCGGCCGTCGGCGTGCCGTCCGACAGGAGGTAGACCGAGTCCACGTCCACGTTCCGGAAGGCGAAGCGCAGGCCGTCCACGACGTTCGTGCCGTTCTGGGGCTCGAGGCGCTCGACGTGCCGCACGGCCCGGCGGATGTTCTCCGCGGTCGCGGGGACGAGCTTGCCCGACCACGCGTCGGCCTTGTCGCTGTAGATCACGATGTCGAAGCGGGTCGTGGGCGGCAGGTGGCGCAGCGTCTCGGCGAGCTCCTTCTTGGCGGTGTCGAGCCGCTCGTTCCATCCCATGCTGCGCGACACGTCCAGGACGAACGCGACGCGGCTCGAGCGCACGCGGAGGCCGTACCAGCGCGGGCCCGCGACGGTCGTGGGCGCGGACGGGTCGGCCGAGCGCGTGCGCCCGCGGTCCTTGTTCTCGGCCCACCACGCGCGCCAGAGCTCGGGGTCGGGACCGAGCGAGGTGCCCGAGAGTCGGCCGAGCGCGCGCTCGAATGCCGCGACGAGCCGCTCGTCCTTCCCGTGCTCCTTCTCGAGCCGTGCGACAAGGGGCTCGAACGCCTCCCGGGCGTCCAGCGCCGCGAGCGCGCCCGCGGCCGACTCGACGACGAGACGGTCCGGGTCCTCGAGCGCCTTCACGAGCGGCGGGACCCCGCGCGGGCAGCCGAGCATGCCGAGCGCGCGCGCGGTCACCTCGCGCAGGCGCGCGTCGGGCGCCGAGAGGAACGGCACGATGGAGGGGAAGGCCTCCGCGTCCCCCGTCTCGCCCAGCGCGAGGAGGACCTCGGCGCGCATCGACAGGTCGTCCTCGCGCAGCGCCCCAAGCAGCGGCACGACCGAGGCGGGGTCGGCCATCGCCCCGAGCGCGCGCGCGACCTGCGCCCGCACGGGCGGCGTCGTCTTGCGCAGGCCGGGCCCGCGCAGCCACTCGCGCGCCTCCTCGTCCTTCGCCGACGCGAGGATCCTCGCGAGCGAGGTCGTCAGGTACGCGTCCCGCTCCGACTCGACGGACTTGATCGCCTCCTCGACCTCGGTCGGGCCGCCTCCGCGCACGAGCGCGGAGAGGAGGATCACCATCCGCCGGCGGTCGAGCGCGCGGCCGCGTCCGCGCTCCTCCGCGATGAGGCTTCGCAGCGCGTCGCGTGCCGGGTCGTTGCCGAGGTCGGCGAGCGCGTCGGCCGCCTCGCGCTGTCCCTGGTAGGCGCTGTCGTCGTAGCGGCCGAGCAGCGACCGGTAGCGGTCGACCTGCTGGCGCACGCCGTCCGACGCCACGGCGCGGCCGGCCACCCCGGCGAAGCCGAGGACCAGGATCGCGGCCCAGGCGAGCGCGCGTCGGCGGGGACGTTCCAAGGGAAGCCTCACGTCGTCCATCCTACGGATCGAAACGCACGGGCGGCCGCGGTGGCTCCGCCCCCCCCGGATCAGTATGACTTCTTTGGCGCGTAGGGGTGGTCGCGTTTCTTGAGGATGCGGACGGCTTGGAGCACGTCGCAGGCCTCGAGGCGGTCGACGACGTCCATCCCCCCGATCACGGTGGCGAAGCAGGGGTAGCCGCCCTCGGCCAATCGGGGCTTGGGCGCCGTCATGATGAAGAACTGACTGCGGACCTTCCGGTCCGGCCCCATGGCGAAACCGACCGACCCGCGGAAGAAGGCGTGCCGGGGGTTCTTCTCCGAGGCGATGAACCAGGGGGATCCTCCGGCGCCCGCGCCCTCGCAGCCCTCCGTCCGGCTCCGGGGGTCTCCGCCCTGCGCCACCCCCGCCGCGACGACGCGGTGGAACAGCGTCCGCTCGTAGAAGGGCGTGCCGTCCTCGGCCTTCGCCGCCTCCGCGAGGTGGACGAACTGCGCGACGGACTGCGGGCAGTCGTCCTCGAGGAGCCGGAGCACGACGTCGCCCTTGCTCGTCGAGAGGACGGCGATCGGCAGGTCGTCGCGCAGCGCGTCCGCCTCGCGCGCCGCTCGCTCGCGCGCCCACGCCTCGCCCCACTCGCGCGCGCGCGCGGCGCTGCTCGTGTAGTGCGGTCGGATCGCCTCGGGGACCCGCGGGGCGACCGCCTCGTACCAGCGCGCCGCGTCCTCGAACCGCTCCGCGTCGAGCGCGACCATCGCCGCGATGCGGTAGTCCTCGGCGCCCGGCCCTCCGGGCGCCGTCGCGAGCAGGGTCTCCATGCTCGCGGCCGCCTCGGGAGCGCGATTCACCTCGCGCAGGGCCAGGGCCGCCGCGCGGACGTCGGCGCGCGTGAGCGGCTCGCGCTCCGCGATCCACCGCAGGCCGTCGAGGACCGTCGAGACGATCGGGGCGTCGCGCTTCGGCCGCTCCGCCGGCGCGCCCCCCTCGCCGCCGCCCGTGAGCTCCAGCACCTTCGCGTGGGCCGCCTCGCCGCGCTTCGTGAGCTCGACGTCGGCGGCGATCAGGGCCTCCCACTCCGTCGCGCGCCACGGACCCGGGCCCGCGGCGTCGGGGAAGCCCTCCGTCAGCGCCCACCCCTTCGTGCTCGCGAGCCCGGGCGGGATCCCGCCGGGCGAGGCCGAGAGGTCGAGACCCGCGGGGTACGTCCGGTGCGACGGCGTTCGTCCCGGGGTGATCCACGTGAGCACCCACCGGAGCGGCGGGGGCTCGCGGGACGCGAGGCCGAGGAGCGCCAGCGGCACCGCGGCCTCGATCGTTGCGGCCTCGTCGATCCCCGCCGTGCGCAGCACGACGCGACCGTCCGTCCTCCGCCAGCCGTCCTTCGCCCGCACGCGCACGAGCGCGTGCGGGCGGTTGTGCTCGCGCGGTTCGAGGTCGACGATCACCGCGCCCTCGTCCTGGAACGTCCCCTCGCCCGTGCCGGCCCGTGCGTAGAGCGCGAGCACCGACATCGCGGGCCAGGGACCCGGGAGCGCCGCGGCGAGGAGGAGCATGCCGCGGTGCTGCTTCACTCGGACCCCGATCCCGCCCACGATCGGGAGGGTCGCCGCGTCCTCCCACTCGCCCGGCAGCGGACGGCCGTCGAGGGTGACGGGGATCCCGACCGGGATGTCGGTCGCGGCGACGGCGGGCTCGGGCGCGGGGGCGGCTCCCGCGCGCCGGGGCGGCGCGCCCCCCGCGAGGAGCGTCACGAGCGCGGCGAGGGCGAGCGTCCGTCGGGGCATCCGCGCATCCTACGCAATCGGCGCTCCGCCCGCGGCCCGGAACGGGCCGCCGGTCCCCCTAGAATCGCGGGCCCATGCTCGACGCCGCCGACCTGCGCGAACTCCGCCGCGACTTCCCGCCGCTCTCGCGCCTGCGCAACGGCCGGCCGCCGATCTACTTCAACAACACCTGCATGACGCTGCGGCCGCGGCCCGTCGTCGACGCGATCGCGCGCTACTACACGGAGTTCCCGACCTGCGGCGGCGGGCGCACGGAGGGCCGCTACCGGCTGTCGAACTGGTTCCAGGAGGAGCTGCGCGAGCACGAGGAGGGCTCCCGCGAGGCCCTGCGCGCCCTCGTGAACGCCGCGTCCGTCGACGAGATCGTCTGGACCCGCAACGCCACCGAGGCGTTGAACATCGTGGCGCACGGCCTCCCGCTCTCGCCGGGCGACCGCGTGCTCACCTCCGAGCGCGAGCACAACAGCAACCTCGTGCCCTGGCTCGAGCTCGAGCGGCGGCTGCGCGAGCGGTCGGGCGACCCCGCGCTCGCCGTCCTCGACACGTTCGACCTCGCCTCCGACGGGTCGTTCCGGCTCGCGTCGGCGCTCGAGAAGATCGTCCCCGGCGTGAAGGTCGTCTCCGTCGGCCACGTCAGCAACCTCGACGGCACGACGATCCCCGACGCCGACCTGCGCGCGCTCGGCGAGGCGATCCACCGCGTGGGCGGGCTCCTCGTCGTCGACGGCGCGCAGAGCGTGCCCCACCGGCGGGTGGACGTCGCGGCGCTCGGCGTCGACTTCCTCGCCTTCTCGCTCCACAAGATGTGCGGCCCCTCGGGGGTCGGCGCGCTCTACGGGCGCCTCGACCTCCTCGATCGCGTGGCGCCCTTCATCGTCGGGGGCGACACGATCCGCGACACGTGGCACGACCGCGTCGAGTACAAGGGGCCGCCCGGCCGCTTCGAGGCCGGCCTGCAGGACTACGCGGGCATCGTCGGGACTGCGCCGGCCGTGGAGTACGTGACGCGTCGCGTGGGATACGACTCGATCGCCGCCCACGAGCACCGCCTGAACCGGCTCCTGACCGAGCGCATCGCCGCGCTCGAGGACGAGCGCTTCTGGATCCTCGGGCCCCGCGACGCGGCGCTCCGCGGCGGCGTCCTGACCGTCACCTCCCCGCTTGGCAGCGTCGTCAACGCGATCGCGCGCGTGGCCGACGAGGAGGCCAACGTGATGATGCGCCGCGGGATGTTCTGCGTGAACGCCTACCTGCACGAGCGCTTCGACGCCAGGGGAACGGCGCGGAACAACCTGCGGATGTCGATGTACTTCTACAACACCGAGGACGAGGTCGAGACCGTCGCCCGCCTGGTCGAGAAGGTGGTCAAGCAGCCCCTGAAGTACTTGGACGACGAGTAGGGGCAGCGCGCCGGCTGGGGGCGCTCAGGGACGCTTCCTTCTCCTTGCGTAGCGGGGGCCGAGTCGACGCGCTGGCGGCCCTCGACCCCGCCAGCCGCTCGGTGGGGACCTGCGCCGGCCCTCTCCCGAGGGACCGCCGCCCCACGCGCACACCGTCTCGGCCACGCCACCGCTCGGCGGCGTGCGGGGCGGGAAGTAGGGCGTCCGCTCGTCCAGCCGCCGC
>DATLLK010000373.1:0-8987 GCA_035537895.1 Planctomycetota bacterium | reverse complement strand
GTCCCGCCCGTTCGTCCCGCGGACCGGCTCACGGTCGTGCCCCGGGCGCGCGGCGCCGGAAGCCGAGCGCCCCCGCGGCGGCCAGCGCGCCGAGCGTCCCCCACGGGAGCGCGGCGTCCGTCGCGCGAGGCATGCGCACGGAGCTCGTCGCCACGACGGTCGCGTCGTACACGGGTCGCCAGCGCAGGCGGTCGAAGTCGGCCGCCCCGTAGGCCGCGGCGGTGAAGGGATCGAGCGCGAGCACGGCCTCCCGGACCGCGTTGCGCCGCGCCGCCGGGACGCGCGCCGCGAGGTCGTCGGCCCACCACACGCCGGCGCACGCGAGCCACAGGACCCCGGCCGCGACGGCGCCCGCGGCGGCGGGCGGACAGGCGAGCCGCCGGCCGAGCGCGCGCAGGCCCGCGCACGCGAGCGCGACCCCGGCCGCGACCAGCGCGACCTCCACGGCGCCCGAGACGCCGCCGCCGAGCGACGCGCGCGCCACGGCGTGGACGAGCCCGAGCAGCGCGGGCCCGCCCGCGATCGCCGCGAGGAGCTCCGCGGGGCGAGGGCGCGCGAAGGCGGCCGCCGCCACGACGGTCGCGATCCCCGCGGCGTCGCACCGCCACAGGGCGAGGTCGGGTGCGCCGTCGAGGGACGCGACGATCCCGGCCGCCAGCGCGGGCGCGACCGCCGCGGCGGCGGCGCGGAACGTCCCGCGCGGGGCTACGGCAGGCGCCCCTGGCAGGTCGCGAGCGTCTGGAGGGCGTACGCCGTGCAGATCAGCGGCAGCCCCTCCTCCCAGCGGTCGTTCGGGTTCGCCCACGAGCCGTCGGCCTTCTGGAGCTCGACGAGGCGCGCGGCGATCTCCTGCCGCCACTTCCGGGGACGGCCGGCCGCGTCGGTCACGGGCAGCGGCTTCCCCGTCGCCTTCTCGTACTCGGCGAGCGCCCGCGACATGGTCAGGAGGTAGTAGTAGTAGCCCTGCTGCCCCGCCTTCTCCGGGTCCTTCAGGGACTCGAAGCCGGGGTTCCTGTCGATCGTGAAGTTCTTCGTGAGCCAGGCGACCGCGGCGGCGACGCGGGGGTCGTCCGCCTTCACGCCGGCGAAGATCAGGCACTTGAGCAGCGCGTAGGTCATGCTGCCGTACGAGCGCGGCTCGTACTTGCCGTCGGGGCGCTCGGCGAGCTCGGCCATGCTGTAGCCGGGCGCATAGGCGGCGCCGCCGTCGTTGCCGGGGACGATCTCGACGTCCTTGTCCTCCACCTTGCGCTTGCTCGTGAAGGTGTTCGTCTCGCTGCGGTTCTGGACCTTGGCGAGGAAGGCCTCGACGCGCTTCCAGAACGCGGGGTCCTTCACCCCCGCGTCGGAGGCGGCGGTCGCCGCGAACTGCATGTTGGAGAGGTCGGGCGGCCGGCTCGGGTCCTTCTGGCTGCGGTAGGGGAATCCGCCGAACCCCACGTCCTGCTCGTCGGCGATCTGGCTCTTGACCAGGAAGTCGCGCGCCTTCGCCTGCGCGGAGGCGAACTTCCCGATCCGCGCGCCGGCGAGCGCGGAGATCGCGACCGAGGTCTCGTAGTTCACGTACTGGGGGTTGGAGAAGATCGACCCGTCGGGCTTCTGCGAGGCGAGGAGGTGGTCGAGCGACTTCAGGATCGTGGGGTCGGCCGCGACGGACTCGCGCGCCGTGGTCCCGACGAGCGCGAGCGTCGAGAGCGCGGTGAACCCCGCCTCCGTGGGCGTCCCCGTGCCCCACGCGCCCGAGGCCTCGTCGCGCTGCGCGAGCAGGTTCTTCCGGCCGCGCACCATGGCGTCGCCGACCTTCTTGTCGAGGTCGGCGCCGAGCGCCGCGGCGTAGCCGTAGCCTCCGGCCTTGGCGGCGTAGCCGCCGCCGGGCTGCGCGGCGCCCACTCCGCCGGACGGCGCGCTGTCGCCCTCCTTCTTCCCGCAGGCGAGGAGCGCTAAGGCGCAGAGCGCGACGGCCGACGTGCGACGCAGCATGGCAGGTCCTCCACGGCGCGGGCGCGGGGATCGGCCCGCGCGGTCCGCCCGCATCCTAGCGAGCGCCCCGGCTCCCCTCCCGGTTCATCCGCTCCGCCGCGGCCCGCACGTCGGCGGCGTCCCGGCCGGAGGACGTGCAGGCCGGCCCGGAGCCGCACCCGCATCCCCCCCCCGACGAGGTGCCCCGGAAGGTCCGGATGCCGCGCCACAGGAGCCACGCCGCCGCCGCCGCCGCGATCGCCACGGCGGCGGCGCCGTCCACGGAGAGGAGCAGGGTCGGGATCGTCGCGGGTGCCATGGGCTCAGAAGATCGCCGAGGTGAGGAACGCGCCCACCCACGCGAGCACGGTCATGTACGTGAAGGCGAGCACGGGCCAGCCCCACGAGCCGGTCTCCCGGCGCATCACGACGAGCGTCGAGACGCACTGGCAGCACAGGGCGAAGAACACCATGAGCGCGAGCGCGGAGCCGAGGTCGAAGACCGGCTCGCCCGCGCGCGGACCGCTCTCCCAGGTCGCGTGCCTCAATTGGTCGCGCAGGGCCTCCGACGACTCGTCCTCGGCCTCGACGTCGTAGATGACGCCGAGGGTCGAGACGACGACCTCGCGCGCCGGGAACGAGGCGAGGACGGCGACGGAGACCTTCCAGTCCCAGCCGATCGGCTCGAACACGGGCTCGATCACGTGGCCCGCCTGCCCGAGCCAGCTCCCGCGGCTCCAGGCGCCCTGCGCCTCCCGCTCGGCGACGGCCTTCGCCTGCTCCGCGCTGGCGAGGACGCCGTCGAGCGCCGGGCCCTTCACGCCCTCGGCGCGCGCCACCTCGACCGACGCGTCGGCGGCCGCGACGGCCGCGTCGCGGCGCTCGCCGATCGAGGGGTCGTGCGGGAAGTACATCAGCGCCCAGATGACGAGGCTGGCCGCGAGGATCAGCGTGCCCGCCCGGACGATGAACTCCCGGACGGCCTCCCAGACCCTCCGCAGCACGCTCCCGGGCAGCGGCAGGCGGTAGGGCGGCAGCTCGATCACGAACGGCTGCGCGGCGCCCTTCAGGATCGTGCGGCGCAGCGCCCAGGCCACGAGCACCGCGACGACGATCCCGACGAAGTACATCGCCGCGAAGACGAGGGCGCTCTCGAGGGGAGAGAGGCCGGGCAGGAACGCCGCGATCATCAGCGCGTAGACCGGGATCCGCGCGCTGCACGACATCAGGGGGGCCACGAGGATCGTCGCGAGGCGGTCCCGCCGGTTCTCGATCGTGCGCGTCGCCATGATCCCGGGGATCGCGCACGCGAAGGAGGAGAGCATCGGCACGAAGGAGCGCCCGGACAGCCCGCACCAGCGCAGCAGGCGGTCCATCAGGAACGCCGCCCGCGCGAGGTAGCCGACGTCCTCGAGGATGGCGAGGAGCAGGAAGAGGATCGCGATCTGGGGCAGGAAGACGAGCACGCCCCCCACGCCGCCGATGACGCCGTCGACGACGAGGCTCTCGAGCGCCCCGCCCCCGAGCCAGCCCGAGGACGCGACGGCCTCGGCGAGCGGGCCGAAGATCCCCTGGTCGAGGAAGTCCATGAGCGGCGCCGCCCACGCGAAGATCGCGAGGAACACGAAGGTCATCGTCGCGGCGAACGCGACCGCCCCGAGGAGGCGGTGCGTCAGCACCGCGTCCAGGCGATCGGAGAAGGTCGCGACGGGCTCGGCGGGGCGCCGGACCGCGCGCGCGACGACCGCGCCCGCCGCCCCGTAGCGAACCCCCGCCTCGAGCCCGGCGACCGGCAGCCCCACGGCCCGGAGCCGCTCGCGCGCGGCGCGCACGGCGGAGGCGACGGCCGGGCCGCCGCGCTCGGCGGCGCGATGCTCCGCGTGCCCGGCGACGTCGAGGAGCATGCGCCGGCGCTCGACGAGCGGCGTCGTCCCCGCGCCGCTCGCCGAGAGGACGGAGCCCAGCGCCTCCGCCTCGCGCTCGAACGCGGCCGGGAACGTGGCGAGCGGCGGCGGGGCGACGGGCGCGAACAAGGCGCGGCGCACCTCGGCGACCAGCTCGGCGATCCCCTGCCCGCGGTGCGCCGCCATCGGGACGACCGGCACCCCGAGCGCCGCGGACAGGGCCGGGACGTCGATCTCGTGCCCGCGGGCACGCGCGATGTCGGTCATGTTCAGCGCGACGACGACGGGCAGGCCCGTCTCGAAGACCTGGCTCGCGAGGTAGAGGTTGCGCTCGAGGTTGCTCGCGTCCACGACGAGCACGACGGCGTCGGGGCGCGGTGTCTCCGGGCGGCGCCCGAGCAGCACGTCCACGGCGACCATCTCGTCGGGCGAGCGCGCCGCGAGGCTGTACGTCCCGGGCAGGTCGAGGGCGTGCACGCCCGGGAGCGCGCGCAGCGGTCCCTCGCGCCGGTCGACCGTGACGCCCGGGTAGTTCGCGACCTTGGCACGGTGGCCCGTCAGCGCGTTGAAGACCGTGGTCTTCCCGGTGTTGGGGTTCCCGAGGAGGGCGACCCAGCGGGTGCGCGCGTCGTCCTTCGGGGCCGGCGGGCGCGGAGGAGCCGTGGGCCCGGTCGAGGCCCCCGACGTCATCGGCGCTGGGCCCGCACCGCGCAGGAGAACTCGGGGCCGAGGCCGAGCCGGGCTTCCCCGACCTGAACCGTGGGACGCGCCCCCGCGCGCAGGACCGTGAAGGACGCGCCGACGCCGAGGCCGAGCGCCGCGAGGCGCTCCGCCGTCGCCTCGTCCGTCGCGTGCTCGACCACGACGCCCCGCGCACGGCGCGGGAAGTCAGCGAGTCGGAGGGAACTGGGGAGACCGACGAAGGGGGTGGCGGGCGTCATGGGTCCTGGCGGTTCGCCTCGAAGTTGAGAATGGTTCTCAACTAGGGCCAGAACATACCACCCCCCGACATCCCGCTCACGGGAATCCGCACGAGGCACTACCCCCCGGTCGGCGGACGCTCGCCGGAACCCGCCCGCGCAGACCCTGCCTCACTCCGGCTGGTGGCAGCACAGGTCGACGACCACCGCCGTCGCGAGCACGAGCACGTCGTCCTCGCCGTCCGCGACGTCGATGCCGTACGTGTCGGTCCACGAGAACCAGCGCTTGCTCACCTCGGCGACGAGATCCTCGCCCCGGTGGATCTCGTACTCGTGGTCGAGGAAGTCGCCCGTCGCCTCGAGGTCGTCGGGGCCCGGCACGTCGACGGAGAATCGGGCCCGGAAGAGCGTGAAGAGGTGCTTGCGCACGACGGCCACGAGGCGCCCGTCGCGCACGATCTCGTAGGTGGGCCCCCACGCGAGGAGGCGCTGGCGGATCCGCGCCACCTCGTGGCCGTCCGCTCCCTCGACCGAGAGGTCGTCCCCGAACGAGAACGCGCGGCCGTCCACGTAGAACGCCTCCCGTCCGTCGGCGTCCTCGATCGCGAAGTCGTCGCCGAACGCGAACCACTTCTGCGCCATCCGGTATCGGCCCACGGCGACTCCTCCCACGGCGGCGTCGCGCCGACCGTGGAGCGTACGACGGAGCGCGAGCCCCCGGAGTTCCGTCGCGCGCCCGCGCACGAGGCCGCGCGACGTCAGCACGACGGCGCCGCGGGATCCGCCGGCGGGAGACGGAACGTGAAAAGGACCTGCGGCACCGCCGCCTCCTCGCCGCCGATCGAGGCGTAGAGGCGCATCGCGGCGCCGTTCCCCCGGTCCGTCAGGACCCACGCCTCGCCGCAACCGATCCGCCGGGCGTGGTCGAGCAGCGCCAGGACGACGGCCTTGCCGATCCCGCGTCCCCGATGCGCGGGCGAGGTCCCGACCTCGTTCACCCACATCTCCGTGTCCTTGTCGGGGTGCACGTAGGAGACGCCCGTCGCCATCGCGACGACCCGCTCGTCGTCGATCCCGACCGCGACGTGGTGCCGGCCGTCGGAGAGGAACTCCCGCGCGAGCTCGGAGTCCACGGGATCGTCGAAGACGCCTTCCGCGGCGCCGAGCAGGAGCGCCTCGTCGCCGGCGCGAAGGATCCGGATCGTGAGCGCCATCCCCTCCTCCCCTCGCGTCCCGGGCGGTCGTCACCCCCGCGGCAGGACGACGGTGAACGTGCTGCCCGCGCCGACCTCGCTCGCGAGCTCGATGCGGCCCCCGTGCGCCTCGACGGCCGACCGCGCGATCGCGAGGCCGAGCCCGCTCCCGCCGCCCGATCGCGCCGCGTCCGCGCGGTAGAACCGCTCGAAGACGCGGTCGCGGTGCTCGGGCGCGATGCCCGGTCCTTCGTCCCGGACCGCGAGGCGAAGGTCGCCGGCGTCGGCGCCGATCGAGACCGTGATCCGGGATCCGCTCGGGGCGTGGCGGATCGCGTTGTCCACGAGGTTGGTCATGACCCGCCGGAGCGCGGTCGGATCGACCATCGCCGGCCCGTCGAGCGTCCCCTCGAGGACGAGCGACTGCTCCTTCTCCTCGGCGAGGACGCCGAGGTGGGAGAGCACGTCACGGCAGAGGGCCGGCAGGTCCGTCGGCCGGCGCTCGATCGGCGTGCGTCCCGCGTCGGCCCGCGACAGCGTGAGCAGCCCGTCGACGAGGAGCGTCAGGCGGTCCGCCTCCTCGAGCATGCTCCCGACGACGTCGCGGTACGCCGCGGCATCGCGCGGCTCCCGGAGCCCGACCTCTCCCACGCTGCGCATCGCCGTCAGCGGCGTGCGCAGCTCGTGCGACGCGTCGGCCGTGAAGCGACGCAGCGTCTCGAAGGACCGCTCGAGCCCGGCGATCGAGGCGTTCAGGACGGACGCCAGCCTCCCGAGCTCGTCCTCGGGGTTCCCGACCGGCAGGCGCTCCGAAAGCCGCTCGGCCGAGATCGCGCGGGCGCGGTCCGTCAAGGCGCCCACGGGCGCCAGGGCGCGTCGCGCGAGGAGGCGCCCGAGCAGGTAGGCGAGACCCGCCATGGGGGCGAGGCCGAGGAGCATCCCCAGCAGCAGGGTCCGCGACTCGCCTCTCACGCCGCGCTCCGACCGCGCCGCGCGGACCGTGTACTCCCGGCCTCCGAGGCGAACGTGCCGAGCGAGCGTGCGCCAGGGTCCGGCGTCCGGGTCCACGGTGGCGGGCCAGCGCAGGACCGTCGCCCCGTTCGCGAGCGCCACCTCGACCCAGGCCGGTTCGGCCGGGTCCGGCTCGGGCTCGACGGGATCCCCGACCCACCGCACGCCGTCGGGGGTCGCCACGAGCCCGTCCACGGTCGCCTCGAACAGGTCCTCGACCCGGTCGTCGAGCTGCCGCGAGAGGGAGCGCTCGAAGTAGGCGTACACGACTCCGGCGTAGAGGAGGAGCGCGGCGGCCACCGCCGCCGCGTAGCCCAGCGCCAGCCGGGTCCGCACGCTCCTCGGGGAGAAGCGCCTCACGGGGGCGTCTCCTGCAGCACGAAGCCGACGCCGCGCACCGTGTGGATCAGCCTCGCGTGGGGCTCCGCGTCCACCTTGCGCCGCAGGCGCATCATGTGGACGTCGATCACGTTGTCGATCGGGGTCGCGCGCGCGCCCTCCCGCCACACGTCCTGCGCGAGCATTTCCCGGGAGACGAGGCGCTCCCGGTTGCGCAGGAGGTACTGGAGGAGCTCGTACTCGCGCAGCGTCAGGTGGATCTCGCGCGCGCCCCGGACGACGCGCCGGGTGAGCAGGTCCATCTCGAGGTCGGCGACCTGCAGCCGCAGGACGTCCTCCGGGCGGCCGCGGCGCAGGAGAGCCCGGATCCGCGCGAGGAGCTCGGGGAACGCGAAGGGCTTGACGAGGTAGTCGTCCGCGCCGACGTCGAGGCCGAGCACGCGGTCCTCTACGGCCGACCGCGCGGTCAGGAGGATCACCGGCGTCGGGCATTTCCTCGCGCGGAGCGCCCGCAGGACCTCGAGGCCGCTGCGCCCGGGCAGCATCACGTCGAGCACCACGAGGTCGAACGCCTCGCTGCACGCGAGGAAGTGCCCCTCCTCGCCCGTCGTGGCGACGACGGCGTCGTAGCCCTCGGCGCGCAGCCCCTCGCGGAGCGCTCCGGCGACCTTCGCCTCGTCCTCGACGACCAGGATGCGCATGCCGGGCCGCATCGTAGGCGGGACGCGCGCCGTCCGCTCCTGTCGATCCCGTCAGGCGACGGCTGAACGAGACGTCAGGGACTCTTCAGGGGACGCCGACCGGTGGGAGCGCTATGCCGGACACATCCACGAAGGAGCCCGCCATGAACGCCGCGACGCCCGCCCGCGCCTGTGCCTGCCTGATGCTCGCCACCGGGTTCGCCGCCTGCGGCAGCGGAGGCGGCGGATCGGGGGGCGGCGGGGACGCCGCGTCGCCCGTGATCGTCTCCTTCATGGCGTCGCCGGCCCTCGTGCGCGCCGGCGACCCGGTCGCCCTGACCGCCGTGTTCGACGGCGTGGACGCGATGTTGCTGCCCGGCGGTGACGCTCCGACGAGCGGGGTTCCCCTCGAGGTGCGGCCGAGCGTCGACACGACGTACACCCTCGTCGTCACGGGGTCCGATGGAGACCTCGCGACCGCCGAAGTCGTGGTCACGGTCGTCGACCTCCTCTTCGACGTGACGAGCGCGGCGGACACGGGGCCGGGCACGCTGCGCGAGGCGATGGAGGTGGCGAGCGCCACGAGCCCGCTGCGCACCGCCGCGAGAGTCGTCCTCGGCGGGTCCTCGACGGTGGTGCTCGAGAGCCCGCTTCCGCCGATCGCCGGCGCCTGCGGGCCGACGACGTTCACCGTCGACGGCGCCGGGACGCACCGCCCCTTCTTCGTCGATGGAGGGCGCGCCTCGCTGGCGGACCTGACGATCCGCGGCGGCCGGGCCGAGGGCGAGGAGGGCGGCGCGAGCTGGAGCCTGGGCGGAGGGGGCGGCGGCGCCGGCGGTCTCGGCGGCGCGGCGTTCCTCCAGGTGGGCTCGCTGGACTGCACACGCGTGCGCTTCCTCGACAACCACGCCGTCGGCGGCGGCGGCGGCGGCTCCACGTACGTGGAGCCCGTTCCCCCGCCGCCCGCCGGCTACCCCCTGT
>DATLLK010000372.1:0-12164 GCA_035537895.1 Planctomycetota bacterium | reverse complement strand
GCCCTCTGCGGGCTCGTCGAGCACCTCGACGCGGCCCTCGCGGGCGCCGCGCGCGGTGCGACGGCGACCGTGCACGGCCGCGCGGCGCCCGACGACCCGCGGACGCCGCTCGCCGGCGGCGAGTTCGAGGTGACCGTCGAGGTCCTCGAGGCGAAGCGGTTCCGGCCGGCCGACCTCGACGACGCCTTCCTCAAGCGCCACGACTTCGACGACGTCGCCGAGCTGAAGAAGGACGTCCGCCGCCGCCTGCTGCGCGCGCGGGAGCGCGAGCGGGACCGCGTGGCGGAGGAGCGCCTCGCGGACGCCCTCGTGGCGAAGGCGAGCATGGCGCTGCCGTCCGAGCTGGTCGACCAGGCCGTCGAGGGCTGGATCGAGCGCCGCCGGATCGAGGGCGGCTCCGAGGGCCGGTCCGAGGAGGAGGTCGCGAAGGAGATCGCGGCGGGCCAGGACGAGGTCCGCGCGAAGGTCGAGGCCGACCTGCGCCGCCACTTCGTGCTCGACCGCATCTGCGAGGCCGAGAACCTCGAGGTGGCCGAGCAGGAGCTGCTCGGCGCCGTCGAGCAGATGGCCCGCGAGAGCGGCCGCTCGACGGGCGAGGTCGTGCAGCACTTCCAGGAGGTCCCCGGACGCCTGGCCGAGCTCCGCGCCCACATCCGCCACGGCAAGGCCCGCGATGCGCTGCGCCGGGCGGCGGTCGTCGTCGAGGAGGCGCCCCCCGCGCCCGCGAAGTAGGATCCCGCCACGTCCCCGAAAGGGCCTCCCATGAGCGATCCCGTCGACCCCTCTCCGGCGACCCTGTGGGAGCCCGAGCGCGACCTGCGCTCGGAGTACTACATCCCCGTCGTGGTCGAGCGCACCGGCCGCGGCGAGCGCTCATGGGACATCTACAGCCGGCTCCTCGAGGACCGGATCGTCTTCATCGGCGCACCCATCGGCGACGGCCTGGCCAACTCGGTCATCGCCCAGCTGCTCTTCCTGCAGAAGTCCGACAAGGCGCGCGACATCCACGTCTACGTGAACAGCCCGGGCGGCAGCGTGTCCGCGGGCCTCGCGATCTACGACACGATGCAGTACGTCTCCTGCCCCGTGGAGACCGTCTGCGTCGGGATGGCGGCGAGCATGGCCGCGGTCCTCCTCGCGGCGGGCACGCCGGGCAAGCGCTACGCGCTCCCCCACGCCCGGATCATGCTGCACCAGCCGTGGGGCGGCGTGCAGGGCACCGCGGCCGACGTCCAGATCGAGGCGGAGGAGATCCTCGAGGCGAAGGGGATCCTCTCGAAGATCATCGCGAAGCACACGGGCCGCACCGTCGAGCAGATCGACCGCGAGACGGACCGCAACAAGTACCTCTCCGCCCCGCAGGCGCGCGAGTACGGCGTCATCGACGAGGTCGTCGAGTCCACGAAGCAGACCGCCCGTCCGGACGAGCGCCCGAGCATCCTCCGGTAGGTCCCGCCGGGCCGGGCTGCCGGCCTCGGCGGGCGCCCGAGCCGGCCGGCCCCGCCCGGGCGCGGGAACCTCCATCCCGCGCTGCCCGATGGCCGATGTAGACTCTCGTGCAACGCCGGGCGCGCCGCGGGGCGCGTCGGCCGGAGGCCCCGAGGGCGACCCGACATGACGACCCCCCGACGCAGCGTGGAGAAGTGCACGTTCTGCGGGAAGAGCCGTCACGCCGTCGAGAGCCTGATCGCCGGACCGCCGGGCATTTACATCTGCAACGAGTGCGTCGAGCTCTGCAACACGATCCTGCTCGAGGAGCTGAAGCGCGGCGGGCGCTCCCCCCGGGCCCCGAGAGCCCCCGGAGCGGGCGCCGACGCGCGCGTGCCGGCGGCCGGAGCCGGCGTGGGGACCGGGGCGGCCGCGACCGCCGCCGCCGCGGGCGTGCCGGTGCAGGTCAAGAGCCCCCGCGAGATCCGGGGCTTCCTCGACCAGTACGTCGTCGGCCAGGACCGGGCGAAGAAGATCCTCTCGGTCGCGGTCTACAACCACTACCGCCGCATCCTCGCGGGCCCCTCGAGCGACGTCGAGCTCGACAAGAGCAACATCCTGCTCGTCGGCCCCACCGGGAGCGGGAAGACGCTGCTCGCGCGCACGCTCGCGCGCATGCTCGACGTGCCCTTCGCCATCGCGGACGCGACGACGCTCACGGAGGCGGGCTACGTCGGCGAGGACGTCGAGAACATCCTCCTGAAGCTCCTCCAGAACGCCGACTACAACCGCGCCCGGGCCGAGGTCGGCATCGTCTACATCGACGAGATCGACAAGATCAACCGCACGACGCAGAACCCCTCGATCACGCGGGACGTGTCGGGCGAGGGCGTGCAACAGGCCCTCCTGAAGATCATGGAGGGGACGGTCGCCAACATCCCTCCGCAGGGCGGCCGCAAGCACCCCGAGCAGCAGTACCTGCAGATGGACACGACGAACATCCTGTTCATCTGCGGCGGGACGTTCAGCCACATCGAGGACATCGTCGCGAAGCGCCTCGGGCGCACGCTGATCGGGTTCGGCCGCGAGCGGGAGCGCGAGGGGACGAACGCCGTCGAGGCCGAGGAGGAGGAGCGCTGCAAGCTGCTCCGCCAGGTGCAGCCGCACGACCTGATCGAGTTCGGCATGATCCCCGAGTTCGTCGGCCGCCTGCCCGTCGTCGCGACGCTCGACCCGCTCAACCGCAACGACCTCTACCGGGTGCTCGTCGAGCCGCGCAACGCGCTCGTCCGGCAGTTCCAGAAGCTCTTCGAGCTCGAGGACGCGTCGCTCGAGTTCGACGAGGACGCGCTCTACGCCGTCTGCGACAAGGCGCTCCAGCGCGAGACGGGCGTGCGCGCCCTGCGCAGCATCCTCGAGGACCTCGTCCTCGACCTGATGTACGAGCTGCCCGAGCAGCCCGAGCCCGTGACGTACCGCATCACGCGCGACGCGGTCGAGGGCCGCAACCCGGTCACCAAGACGGTGAAGCGGCGCCGCACCGGCACGTCGTAACGCCGATGGCGGAGCGAGTGCCGCCCGTGCCGGGGCTGGGTACGCCCGGGCCTGACCCCGGTACACCCGTGCCGGAGCTGGGGCGCGACGCCGCGTCCCCCACCGGCGGCTCCGACCGCCCGGCGCTGACGGGCATGTCGCTCGCCGCCCTGCGGGGGGCTTTGGAGGCCCTCGGCGAGCCGCGCTTTCGCGCAGAGCAGGTCTTCGGCTTCCTGTGGCGCGAGGGCGTCACGGACCCCGAGGCGATGACCACGCTGCCGAAGGCGCTGCGCGCCCGCCTGAAGGCGTCGTTTCGCCCCGAGGCGACCTCCGAGGTCGAGGTCGAAGAGAGCCGCGACGGCACCGTGAAGCTGCTGCTCGGCCTCGCCGACGGCGCGCGGGTCGAGACGGTGCTCATCCCCGAGGGGGAGCGGAAGACGGTCTGCGTCTCGACGCAGGTGGGCTGCCCCATCCGCTGCGTGTTCTGCGCCTCGGGCGTCCGCGGCCTCGTGCGCAACCTCTCGGCCGGCGAGATCGCCGAGCAGGTCCTGAAGGCGCGGCGACGGTTCGGCGTCCGCCCCACGAACGTCGTCGTGATGGGGATGGGCGAGCCGCTCCTCAACCTGCGCGCGCTCGCCGAGGCCGTGCGCATCTGGCAGGACCCCGCGGGCATGGACTTCGGCGCGCGTCGCATCACGGTCTCGACCGCGGGCACGGCCCCGATGGTCGACCGCCTGGCCGACGAGGACCTGGGCGTCCACCTCGCGGTCTCGCTGCACGGCCCCGACGACGTGACGCGCGCGCGCCTCGTGCCCACGAGCCCCGACGGCCGCGTGCGCGACCTCGTGGACGCCGCGGCCCGGTTCGCGCGCCGCACGGGGCGCGACGTGACCGTCGAGTACGTCCTGATCGAGGGCGAGAACGACCGCCCCGCGCACGCGGACGCGCTCGCGCGGCTGGTCGCGGGCCGCCACATCCACGTGAACCTGATCCCGCTGAACCCGGTCGCCCACCGGCCCGACCTGAAGGCGCCCCCGGGCCCCGCGGTCCGCGCGTTCGCGGCGCGGCTCGAGGCCGCGGGCGTGTTCGTGAAGCCCCGGACCCGCCGCGGCGACGACATCCACGCCGCGTGCGGCCAGCTCGCGCTCGAGCGCGCGCTCTCGGGGCCCGGCGCGCCCGCGCCCCGCGCGTAGTACTTCACGCGACTCTCTGCGCGAGAGAATCCCCCGCGGCAAAGAGAGGGCATCATTCCGTCCCATGGTGGTCACCGAGGCCCTCGTCCGTCACGTCGCGCGGCTCGCCCGCCTCGAGCTGACCGACGCCGAGGTCGCGGCCATGGTGCCGCAGCTCGCCCGCATCCTCTCGCACGTCGAGGCGATCGCCGGCGTCGACGCGGGCGCCCCGGTCGAGACGGCCGCCGTGCCGCCGCTCTCGACCGCCGCCCTGCGCGGAGACGAGCCCGTCGCGGGCCTCGACCGGCGGGAGGCGCTCGCGAACGCCCCCGCGCACGACCAGGTCTTCTTCCTCGTCCCGCGCGTGCTCGGGGACGACTGACGTGGCGTCCCCGCTCGATCGCCCCGTCGCCGAGATGGCGGCCCGGGTCGCCGACCCCGGCGACCGGCTGAAGGCCGTCGACCTCGTGGAGGAGTCGCTGCGGCGGATCCGCGGCCTCGACGGCCGCCTCCACGCGTTCCTGCGCGTCTCCGACGACCTCGCGCGCCGCCAGGCGGAGGCCGTGGACGCGCGCGTCCGCCGGGGCGAGCCCGTCGGCCCGCTGGCGGGCGTGCCGCTCGCCGTGAAGGACAACATCGCCGTCGAGGGCGTCCCGCTCACGTGCGGCTCGCGGATCCTCTCGGGCTACGTCCCCGCCCGCACGGCGACGTGCGTGCGGCGGGCGGTCGAGGCCGGCGCGTGCATCGTCGGGAAGACGAACCTCGACGAGTTCGCCATGGGCTCGTCGACCGAGAACTCCGCGTTCGGGCCGTCGAGGAACCCGTGGGACCTCGACCGCGTGCCCGGCGGCTCGTCGGGCGGCAGCGCCGTCGCCGTCGCCGCGGGCCTCGTGCCCCTCGCGCTCGGGTCGGAGACGGGCGGCTCGGTCCGCCAGCCCGCCGCGCTCTGCGGCGTCGTGGGCCACAAGCCCACGTACGGCCGCGTGTCCCGGTCGGGCCTCGTCGCCTTCGCGAGCAGCCTCGACCAGGTCGGCCCGTTCGGACGCTCGACGGAGGACGCCGAGCTGCTGCTCCAGACGATCGCGGGCAAGGACCCGCTCGACGCGACGTCCCGCGCGTTCCCGGCGCCGCCCGACCGCGTCGAGGGCGGCGTGCTCGCCGGGCTCCGGATCGGCGTGGTGGACGAGCTCGAGACGGACCGCGGCGGCGGCGACCCCGAGGTGCACGCGGCGGTCGAGCGCGTCCGCGCGGCGTGCGTGGCGGGCGGCGCGAAGCTCGTCCGCGTGCCGATGCCGCTCGTCGCCTCCGGGATCCCGGTCTACTACCTCGTGGCGACCGCGGAGTGCTCCAGCAATCTCGCGCGCTTCGACGGCGTCCGCTTCGGGCTGCGCGCGGACGCCGACGAGATGGAGCCGCTCTACGCGCGCACGCGCGACGCAGGCTTCGGCGCCGAGGTGAAGCGCCGCATCCTGCTCGGGACCTTCGCGCTGTCCGCGGGCTACGCGGACGCCTACTACAAGCGGGCGATGGCGGTCGGCGCGCGCCTGCGCGAGGCGTTCGCGAGGACGTTTTCCGCGTGCGACGTGATCGTCTCGGCGACGAGCCCCTTCCCGGCCTTCCGGATCGGCGAGAAGGCGTCCGACCCCCTCGCGATGTACCTCTGCGACGTGCTCACGGTGCCGGCCAACCTCGCGGGCCTGCCCGCGGCGAGCGTGCCGGCCGGGCGCACGCGCGCGGGCCTGCCCGTCGGCGTCCAGGTCTGCGCGAAGGAGGGCCGCGACGACCTCGTGCTCGCGGTGGGCGCGGCGATCCGCCACGCGACCGGCCTCGGCTACGAGGCCCCGCCGATCGCGGGGGAGGTCCCGTGAGCGCGGCGCCCTTCCGCGTCCTCGTCGGGATGGAGGTCCACCTCCAGCTCCGCACCCGCACGAAGGCCTTCTGCGGCTGCCGCGCGGTGTACGGCGCCGAGCCCAACACGAACGTCTGCCCGGTGTGCCTCGGGCTCCCGGGCGCCCTGCCCGTCCTGAACGGCGAGGCCCTGCGGCTCGCGGTCCGCACGGGGCTCGCGCTCGGCGCGACGGTCGCCGCGCGCACGAAGTGGGACCGCAAGAACTACTTCTATCCCGACCTCCCCAAGGGCTACCAGATCAGCCAGTACGACCGGCCGCTCTGCTCGGGAGGCTTCATCGCGATCGACGCGGACGACGGGAGCGAGAAGCGGGTCCGCATCCGCCGCGCGCACCTGGAGGAGGACACCGGCAAGTCCTTCCACGTCGCGGGGACGAAGCACAGCCGCATCGACCTGAACCGCTGCGGGACGCCGCTGCTCGAGATCGTGTCCGAGCCCGACCTCGCGTCGGCCGCCGAGGCGGTCCGCTACCTCGAGGAGCTGCGGCGGATCGTCGCCTATGCGGGGACGTCGGACGGGAACATGCAGGAGGGCAACCTCCGCTGCGAGCCCAACGTCAACCTCGAGTACGCCGACGGCGAGAAGACGCCCATCGTCGAGGTGAAGAACGTGAACTCGGTGGGCAACGTCGAGCGCGCGATCCTCTTCGAGGTCGTGCGCCAGGACCGCGAGCGGCGCGAGCGCGGCGCCACGATGGCGACCACGCCGCGCTCCACGCGCGGGTGGGACGACGCGAAGGGCGAGACGGTCCACCAGCGCACGAAGGAGTCGGCCGACGACTACCGCTACTTCCCGGAGCCCGACCTCCCGCCCCTCGACGTGGACGAGGCCCTCGTCGAGCGGGAGCGCGCATCGCTCCCGGAGGCGCCCCGCGCCCGGCGGCGGCGCTATGCGGAGTCCTGGGGACTCTCGGCCTACGACGCGGGCGTCCTGACGGCCGAGCGGGCCGTCTCCGACTGGTTCGAGTCGGCGCTCGGGCCGGGGCGCGCGCCCAAGACCGTCGCGAACCTCGTGACCGGGGAGGTGTTCGCGCGCCTGAACGAGCTCGGAAAGGGCATCGCGGCCGTGCCCTTCCCCGCCGAGCGTCTCGGCGAGCTGGCCGCGCTGCTCGACGCGAAGACGATCAACGCCCCGACCGCGAAGCAGGTCTTCCGCACCCTGTGGGACACGGGCGAGGCGCCCGCGGCGCAGGTCGCGCGCCTCGGCCTCGGCCAGGTGTCCGACCGCGGGGCGATCCGGGCCGCGTGCGAGGCCGCGGTCGCGGCCGAGCCCAAGGCCGCGGCCGACGTGCGGGCCGGCAACGAGAAGGCGATCGGACGACTCGTCGGGACCGCGATGCGGCGGCTCGGGGGCAAGGGCGACCCGGCCGTCGTCAACGAGGTCCTCCGGGAGGTCCTGCGCGGCGCCTGATCCCGCGGGAGCACCTCGGGCCGCACGCGGCGCGGACGTCCCCGGGCACGAGGCCTTCGAGCCTCGGGTCGGCGTGTCGCCTGCCACGGTCGCCGGGTAGGCTTGACCGTCTCCCGAGGGGTCACCGCCCATGCGCACGACGACCGCGCTCCTGCTCGCCGCGGCCCTGACGCTGTCAGGTCGGGTGCACGCCGCCGACGCCCCCGACCTCCCCCCGACGCCGCAGGTGAAGGAGGAGATCGCGTGGGCGGAGTCCCTCCCGAAGGCCTTCGAGCGCGGGACGAAGGACGGCCTCCCGATCTTCATCGCGATCAACTCCGTCCGCGTGGACGGCGGGCGCGTCGAGCCCGCGGGCGCGATGCTGCGCGACTCCGTCTACAAGGACCCGGCCGTCGTCGCGAAGTCGAAGTCGTTCTCCTGCGCGCTGCTCAAGTCGGACGGGAACAGCGCCGACTACGGCGAGCTCCGCGGGCGGTACGCGATCGACGGGATGATCGTGTCGCCCCAGCACATCCTCGCCCACGCCGACGGGACGTTGATCGAGCGGCGCGAGTACTGGTCCGTCGAGGGCGTCGAGGCCTCGGTCGCGGCCCTCGTCCAGATGATGGACGCCGCGCTCGCCGCCCACCGCGCGAAGGCCTCGGGGGCCGGCGCGGCGGCGGGATCCGCCGCGTCGCCGGAGGCGCAGCGGGCGGACTGGATCCGCGAGCGGCTCGAGCGAGTGCGCCGCGGCTCGGCCGAGCCCGAGGCCCGCGACCTCGCCGCGAAGGAGCTCGTCGCCGGCGACAAGGCCGGGGACTGCGTGGAGCCGCTCTGCGGGGTGATGCTCGAGATGAAGAAGGACCCGGAGAGCCGCTGCGCGATCCTGAAGGCGCTCGGAAGCCCGGGGCTCGAGATCGCCCTGCCGTCCGTGCTCCAGATGCTCGACGACAAGGAGCCCGACGTCCGCAGCAACGCCGCCGTGACGCTCGAGTACATCGGCAGCGCGAAGACCGTCGAGCCCCTGATGAAGCGCGTCGGACGCGAGAAGGTCGACGTCGTCGCGAACAACGTGTTCCGCGCGCTCGGCCGGTGCGGCGCGAAGCAGGAGCCCGTCCGCAAGATCCTCGTCCGCGAGATGGGCTCCGCGAAGAGCGAGCTCGCGTTCGCCGGCCCCGCGATCGGGCTCGCCTACTTCGAGAAGGACGCGGAGGCCGCGCGGGCGCTCGAGCGCCAGGCCAAGAAGGAGGGCGACCGCGTGAAGCGGGGCTTCCTGCTCTGGGCGCTGACCGAGGTGAAGGACCCGCAGAGCGCGCAGTTCGTGAAGAAGGAGATCATCCCGTCGGAGAGCAACCGCCTGGCGCTCGCGTTCGACCAGTCCGTCTACGAGGTGCTCTCGGGCGACGCGAACCAGAACGCGCGCGACACGATCGACAACGGGATGGGATTCCTCGTGCGCTCGGTGGGCGGCGTGGGCGGCAGCGCGCGTCGCGACCGCGACCAGACCCGCTTCAAGCCCAAGGGCGAGTTCGGCTGGGGCCCCGGCCCCGGCGGCGGCCGCGGTCCCGGCGGCGGCGGCGGCGGCGAAGGCGGCGGCGGCATGGGGATGGGCGACTAGCGGGACGGCCGGCGGCGATCGTCCGCGGCGTCGACCGCCGCCCTCGCGGGCACACCCCTACAGGATCCCGTTCAACCTCAGCAGGGCGAGGGCTACGACCCCAAGCGTGATCCACGCCGCCCAGCGGGCCTGGGAGAGCATCCGCATCGCGCGAGGAGAGGTCTCGATGCCCTCGGGCGGTGAGGAGATGCGCCAGAGCGCCACCACCGCGAGGAGGGGAATGGCGATCCCGCAGAACGCGATCGTCCGCGTCCGAGAGGCCCACGCCTCCACGTCGACCGGCGGGTCGTCGGACGGGGCACCCTCGGCGGCGGGTTCATCGGCCTCTTCGTCCTCGCCTGGCCGTTCGCCCGGAGCCTCCGCGGCGGGCTGCCGATGCGCAGCCGCTGTCGCCAGCAGAGCTCTGGCCCGTTCCGCATCCTCGGCCCGTACGACGACCCTCACCCCCGTGGCGCCCAGGACCGGGATCGCGGTCCCCATCTGCTGGTCGAAGATCTCCGCCTCGACGCCCCCCTCGGCGAGCACCCCCATCGCGTGGTGGGCCGCGAAGACGGAGTCGAAGCTCCCGACCGCGACGACTCGTGCCATGGAGGAGGTCCCCACCTGCGCGCCCGGTCTACTTCGGAGGGAACATCTTCTCGATGGCGGCGCGGTCGCCCTCGAGCGCGACACGCTGTTGGTAGAGAGCCAGCCCGCGGAAGGCGCCGAGCTCTTCGCCGCCGCCGGCGCGGCCGGGGCCGCCGTGGATGGTGCCCGGGAGGACGGTGCCCGGGCCGGGCGACTGCCCGGCCATGTGCTCGCTCCCGAGGTAGAGGCGGCCGTGCCAGGGGCCGATCGCGACGATCATCTGCCGGACGAAGTCCCGGTCGTCGCTGAAGACCGACGCGACGAGGCTGCCCTCGCCCTTGCGGACGAGGTCGGCCGCCGCGGCGGGCGTGCCGTCCCACGGGAGGAGCGTCGAGACGGGCCCGAACACCTCGTGCTCGTGGACCGTCTTCGCGGCCGACGCGTCCTTCGTGCGGAGCAGGACCGGGGACAGGAACCAGCCGGCGCCCGGGGTCGCGCCGACGAGCGCGGGCTCGTCGAGCGTGCCGAAGACGATCGTGCTCTCGGCCAGGAGCTTCGTGACCCCGGCCTTCGCGTCGCGCAACTGGGAGGCGGTCGAGAGCGGGCCCATGCCCACGCCCTCCTGGCCCGGGTGACCGATCTTCAGCGCCGTGAGGCGCTCCTTCAGGTCGGCCTCCACGTCGGCGAGGCGGGCCGCCGGCACGAGGACGCGGCGGATCGCCGTGCACTTCTGCCCGGCCTTCTGCGTCATGTCGGTCACGACGTCGCGCAGGAACAGGTTCCACGTCTCCGTCCCCGGCTCCACGTCGGGGCCGAGCACGGCGGAGTTGAGGCTGTCCGCCTCGACGTTCACGCGCACGCTGCGGCGCAGGAGGCGCTCCTTGCTGCGCAGCAGGTAGCCGGTGTCGGCGGAGCCCGTGAAGGCGAGGACGTCCTGCGCCGTCATGTGGTCGAGGAGGTCGCCCGCCGATCCGCAGAGGAGCGACAGGGCCCCCTCGGGCAGGACCTTCGCGTCGACGAGCACCCGGACGACGCGCTCGGCGAGCATCGCGGTCGCGGTCGCGGGCTTGCTGACGACCGGCATGCCGGCGAGCCAGGCGCAGGCGGCCTTCTCGGCGAGGCCCCACGCGGGGAAGTTGAACGCGTTCACGTGCACGGCGACGCCGTGGCGCGGCAGGAGGACGTGCTGGCCCCACAGGCGGGGCGTGCGACCGAGCTGGATCCCCTCGCCGTCGAGCATGGCGTCCGTGTCGCCCAGCTTCTTCCCCCAGTCGGCGTAGGCGGCCAGCGTCCCGATCGCGCCGTCCACGTCGAACTTCGCGTCCTTGCGCGTGTTGCCGCCGTTGCGGATCCCGACCTCGAGCAGGGCGTCGCGATGCGCGTGGATCGCCTTGCTGGCCGCGAGCAGCATCTCGGCGCGCTGGGCGAACGTCATCGCCCGGAGCGCCTTGCCGCCGACGTCGCGCGCCCAGTCGAGGGCGCCCTTCATGTCGATCCCGCCGGTCGAGGCGCGCGCGATCACCTCGCCCGTCGTCGGATCGTGGAGGTCGGCGAGCGGGGCCTTGCCCGCCTGCCAGCGCCCGCGGACGTAGTTCTCGAGGACCTCGGACATCGTGGTGACTCCTGCGCCCAACACCGGCGGGGCAGGGTATCCGCAGGGCGCGCGGCTCCCCCCCGGATGCCGGGACCGATATAAGAGGCCCCCATGCGAACGGGAATCCTCGCGAGCCGCGGGCTCCTCCTCCTGGTCGTGCTCGCGGGCGGGACCACGGCCCGGGCGGCGGACGCGCCGGCGAAGCCGCCCCCGCCGATCGTCGTCGACGCCCACGGGAAGGGCGACGTGACGACCGTGGCGGAGGCACTGTCCCGCGTCGAGGGCGGCAGCCGCATCCTGCTGCGCGCCGGCGTCTACGCGGAGACGATCCTCGTCACGAAGCCCGTGGAGATCCTCGGCGACGGGAAGCCGGGATCGGCCCGCGTCGAGACCGACGGCGCGTCCGCGGTCCAGTGCGCCGCCGACGGCGTCCGGTTGACGGGCATCGCGTTCGTCACGCGGGCCACCGAGGGGATCACCCCCGCGCCGGCCGTGGAGATCGTGTCGGGCGACGCGGTGCTGACGGACTGTTCGATCGCGAGCCCGGGGCCGGCCGGCCTCCTCGTCCTGGGGAAGGACGCACGGGCCGAGCTCTCGCGGTGCGCGATCGCCGGGTGCGGGACGGACGGCATCGTCGCGGAGGACGGCGCCACGCTGGCGTGCACGGGGTGCGACGTCGACGGAAGCAACGGCGCCGGCGTGCGCGCCGCTCGCGGCGCCTCCGTGACGCTCAAGGGCGGCCGCGTTCGCGGGTGTGCGGGCGGAGGACTCCTCGCGCACGACGGTGGGACCGCCCGTGCCGAGTCGTGCACGTTCACGGCGAACGGCATCGGCCAGTTGCGCTGCACCGAGGGCGGTTCGCGGCTGACCGCCGTGAAGTGCGAGGTGCGCGAGGGCCTCAAGTACGGCCTGATCGTCGAGGCGGGGGGAAAATTCGTCGTCGAGGGCGGCGAG
>DATLLK010000371.1:0-2441 GCA_035537895.1 Planctomycetota bacterium | reverse complement strand
CCCCCCGTCGGTCCCGCAGAGGGCCGTGCCTCCGGTGCCGGTGACGCCGCGCCCCGTGGCGGGGAAGCCCGTCGCTGCGAAGCCCGTCCCGGCGAAGCCCGTCGCCCCCCTTCGACGGCGTTGGCAGCGGGCGGCGGGGCGCGGAGCGGGTCGGTGGGGCCCAACGGCCCGCCCGACCCGCGGTTCCCGGGCGTCCGGCCGGGCCCGCGGACCGGCGGCGCTCCGCCCCTGCGCTACCCCAACTCGAGTTGGCGGCGGGCGTCGACGACGTCGCGGTCGACGCGCGTGATCGCCTCCTCGAGGATCGCGCGGACCGGGTCGCCGGCGGGCACCGCGTGAACGACCTGCCGCATGATCTGGATCGTCATCCGGAACACGCGCACGAGGTCGCCCGGCGCGAGGTTCCCCATGGACTCGAGCACGGCGAAGTCCTCGCCCTCCGCCCACGCCTCGGCCAGGCCGAAGATCAGGGGCTCGACCGTCCGGATCGTCTCGGCGAGGCCTGCGCGGCGCTCCGCCGCGCGGAACCGGTCGAGGCGCTCGCGCAGCGGCTGCCAGATGCCCTTCAGGGGCCGGATCGAGGGGTCGGCCTCGTCCGCCGGCCGGGCCTCGTAGACGATCGACGCGAAGAGCATCGCGGCCTCGACCGCGTCGCACTTCGAGAGGAACCCGCCCTCGTAGGCCTCCGTGCAGGCGATCTCGTACCCGCTGATCCGCGCGGCCATCTTCCCCTTGCGCGTCAGGCGCCCGGCCTCGACGTAGCGCGTCTCCTCGAGCACGTCGAGCCGGGCCTGCGTCGCGCGGCCCGCCGCGGAGAGGTGGGCGGGCTCCTCGCCCGCGGCGGGGCGACGGCGTCCCCAGTTCGCGTGGAAGCGCGCGAACGACTTCAGCCACGCGTCGAGCACCCGGTCGCCGATCCGGTCGTAGAGGTTGAGGATCGACGCGTAGTTGAGGTTGAACCGGCTGCGGACGGCCTCGGGCACCCCGTGCTGGAGGCGGTCCACGTCGCGCCAGTCGGCGTCGCGCGCGTCGAAGACCGCGAAGACGTGGCCGACGGTGTCGATCCCCTGTCGGCCCGCGCGGCCCGCCATCTGGCCGTAGTCGCGGGTGCGCAGGAGCCGCACGTCGACGCCGTCGAACTTCTTCAACGCGTGGAAGCAGACCGTGCGCGCCGGCATGTTGACGCCCAGCGCGAACGTCTCCGTCGCGAACAGGAGTCGCACGCGGCCCGTGGTGAAGAGCCGCTCGACGATCTCCTTGTCGATCGGGAGCATGCCCGCGTGGTGCCAGAGCACGCCGCGCGTCGCGAGCCGCCGCAGCTCGCGCGTGCTGGGCGCTTCGGTGACCTCGTAGCGCGCGGCGAGCTCGTCGAAGTCGGCGAGCAGGCGCTCGCGGTCCTCGGGCGAGAGCAGGTCCTCGCCCGCGTGGGTGCGCGCGAGGTGCTCGCAGTCGCGGCGCGAGAACACGAAGTAGAGCGCCGGGAGCAGGTCGCGCTCGCGCAGGTAGGCGAGGAGGTCGCCCGTCGCCCGCTCGCGGAGCGCCTCGACGCTCTCGCGGGAGGGGCGCGGGTCGTGGCGCCCGCGCCGGCCGCGGCCCCGGGGCGGCGGGACCTCCTCGCGCGTCCCGCGCCGCAGCTCGTCGACGCCGCGGGGCCCCTTGCCGGGCACCCACACCTTGTGGACGAGGGGCACGGGGCGCTCGGACTCGACGACGACCTCGACCTGCGTGCCGCGGACCTGCTCGATCCAGGCGGCGAGCTCCTTCACGTTGGGCACGGTCGCCGACAGCGCGACCACCCGGACGTGGGGGGGCGCGTAGATGATCGACTCCTCCCACACGGTGCCCCGCTCGATGTCGTCGAGGTAGTGGACCTCGTCGTAGATCACGAAGTCGAAGGCGGCCAGCCGCTCGGGGGACTCGAAGATTGTGTTGCGGAAGATCTCCGTCGTCATGATCAGGAGGCCGGCGTCGGGGTTGATCGTGACGTCGCCCGTCATGATCCCGACGCGGTCCTCGCCGTAGTCGGCGCGGAAGTCGCGGAACTTCTGGTTCGAGAGGGCCTTCACCGGCGACGTGTAGACGACGCGCCGGCCCTCGGAGAGGGCCTCGGCGATCGCGACGTCGGCGACGAGCGTCTTGCCCGCGCCGGTGGGGGCCGCGACGATCACGTCGCGCCCCTGGTGGATCGCGGTGGCCGCCCGCTCCTGGAAGGGGAAGAGGCGCTTCCCTCGGAACGTCCAGGCGCCCCCGACGTTGACTGCGCGGGAGGGCGCCTCGTCCGACATGGGGGCGATCGTAGCGGTCCCGCCGCGCTCACCCCCGGTAGAATCCCCCCGCCATGGCCCGGACCGCGACCCTTCTCCTCGCCGTCGCCCTCCTGCTCCCCGGCTGCCGGTCGGTCACCGGCCGGAAGGGGGTCGAGCTCTCCTACGCCCAGGTCC
>DATLLK010000370.1:0-2681 GCA_035537895.1 Planctomycetota bacterium | reverse complement strand
ATCCTGGACGTGGCCCCGGAGCGTGCCTTCGCGCCCCACGGCGCCCGACACGAGGTCCACCCGCACGTCGTCCCCGGGGCTGATCCGGCTGACATGGCGGACGTACGCGCGGCCGGGGATCGCCGCAACCACCGTCAGTTCGCGAGTCGCGGGAACCGCGTCGGCACCGAGCCGCACCTCGTAACGACCCGTCGGATCGAGGGGCACGCGCTGCAGGACACGTGACAGGTAGCCTTCACGGGTCCTGCAGCGCGTGCCGCTCGATCCGACGGGTCGCTACGAGGTGCGGCTCGGTGCCGACGCGGTTCCCGCGACTCGCGAGCTGACGGTGGTTGCGGCGATCCCCGGCCGCGCGTACGTCCGCTACGCCATCCGCATCAGCCCCGGTGACGACGTGCAGGTGGACCTCGTGTCGGGCGCCGTGGGGCGCGAAGGCACGCTCCGGGGCCACGTCCAGGATGAGGCCGGCCGGCCGGTGCCCGGACTGCGGCTCCGCATCCAACGCAGCCTGACGAACGATGAAGCGGAACTCGACCTCGAGACCAGGCTCGCCGATCCGGAGTCCGACGCGCCCGAAGGGTACACGAGCGCCTCGGAGGGCATCGTCACCACGGGTCCGGACGGACGCTTCGCGCTGGCCGGCCTCTCGGGGACCCAGTACGGCGTCGCCTCGCTCGACGACGACTGGCTCGTCTGGTACGCGTCCTCCGCCACAGCCACCGGTCTGCGCGTGGATTCGGGCGAGGGCGCTCTGGTCGCGGCGCGCGCCTTCGTGCTCGAGGTCCGCGTCACCGACGCGGAGACGGGCGAGGCCCTCGAGCCGATTCGCATCAACGAGAGGATCCGCCTGAACGGGGAGCTCGGCGGCTCGAACAACGCCGTCGGGAACGTGAACCCCACTCTGTGGCAGGCGCGGATCCCTCCAGGAGGGGAACTCGGATTCGACGTCGTGGTCGACGCCGGAGCCACCGGGTACCGGTCGGCCCGCAGGACCGTTCGGTTCGAGCCGGGCCGTTGGCTACAACGACTCGAAGTGGCCCTCACACGACCGCGCTATGAGCGGGGGGAGCTCGGGCGACTCCGACTCCTCCACGCGCTCCTCGACGAGACGGGGCGTCCGGCGCCCCTTGCCGCGACCCTCTGGGAGGTGGTGGAGGACGGGGAGAGGGTTGGGCGAAAGGCGCAGGTGACGCGCGGCGACGACGGCTTCGAAACGCTAGAACTGCCGGCCGGCCCAGCGACGGAAGTGCAACTCGGTGTTCGGCGGGGAGGCCCCGTGCGTTGGCACGGAAAGGTCGACGTCGTGGGAGGGGGCACGATGGACTTCCGCGTGCCGTTCCCACCGGCGGGCGCGCTGCAGGTGCACATGGCAGGGACGGAAGGGCGAAGGCTGGCGCTGATCGGGCCCGAGGGTCAACGCACGAGCACGTCGCACAAGGTCCCCGTGGACCGCAAGGCACAGACGGTCTTCCTTCCCGGCGTACCGATCGGGAAGTGGCGGATCCAGGTCGACGGCGCAGGGGAGGAGTCCGCCGTGACCGTCGAGGTCGAGGAAGGCCGAGTGACCGAGGCCGTGCTGCCGAAGTAGCGCCTACGGGTTGAGCAGGACGAACTTCTTCGCGAAGGCGTCGAAGGCGGCCTTCGCACCGGCGTCCTGGCCCTCGTCGGCGGTCACTTCGAGGCGGAAGAGGTCGCCGCCGCGCTTGACGAGCCCGATCAGGACGACGCGGTCCTTGCCCTCGACCCGGCCCTTCGCCGTGACGGACGCGGCCGCCCGGCCCGCGATCTCGAGCCGCCCGAGCGTCGCCTCGCCGCCGACCTCGTCGCCCTTCCACCAGTCGACGACGGCCTGCGCCTCCTCGTCGAGGTCCTTCGTCGAGTCCGCGCGGCGAACGTCGATCACCGGCCCGTCGCCCGCGGGCCGGAACTCGACGAGGTGCGCCTCGCGGTCGGGCAGGCGGACGCCGTACCCCACCGGGTAGACGCAGGCGAACCCCGCCGTGTCGTCGCGAAAGGAGGTCTCGCCTCGGGGCGTCATCGCGCCGCCGCGGACCTTGTAGGTGACGCTCTCGATCGCGCGGTCGAACGCCGCCTGGCACTTCGCCGCGAGCGTCGCCCGGACGGTGGCCTCGACGCGGTACTCGAACTCGCCGCCGAGGAAGTAGGCCGACTGGACCCGCCAGTTCGCCGTCGCGGCGGCGCCGGCGCCGGGCGTGCCCTCCGCCGGCCGCGTCTGCACCGCGTCCACCAGCACCCCGGCAAGCGGGCGCCGGCCGCCGACGGGCAGGTCGGTGATGGCGTTGACGCGGTAGGAGGGGTCCTTCGCGTAGAAGTCGCTCACCTCCTTGCGCAGCCGGCCCAGCTGGGTCGCCGTGGCCTTGCGGACCGAGACGACGATCTGCGCGCCGCCCGGCCCGGGCTCCGTGAAGACCGCCATCGACTGCCACTGGGGCGGCGCGACGGCCCCCGACTCGAGGCGCCAGCCGGCGGGTCCCTCCATCGAGAAGCCGACCTCGGGGTTCGTGTACGGCGTCGGGGCGGCGGGAGCGGCGTCTTCGGCGAGGGCGGGGCCCGCCGCGAGTAGGAACGCGAGAGCGGCGAGGGCGCGACGCGGTGCGGCCATGGCGATCCTCCGAGGGGGACGGATCCTATCCGTACGCGCACGATCGGCCCACGGAAGC
>DATLLK010000369.1:0-2850 GCA_035537895.1 Planctomycetota bacterium | reverse complement strand
CATCGCGGCCGGGCGAGCGTCTCCGTCAGCGGGCGGTTGAGCGCGACGATCCCGCCGAACGCGCTGCGCGGATCGCAGGCGAGCGCGCGGTCGAAGGCCTCGGCCGCGTCGGCCCCCGTCGCGACCCCGCACGGGTTCGCGTGCTTCACGACGACGGCCGAGGCCTTCGACCGCGCGCTCGCCTGCGACCCCCGCAGCGCGTTCGGCGGGATCGTCGCGTTCAACCGCCCGCTGACGGAGGCCCTCGCCCGGCGCATCGCGGCCGGGGAGACCTTCCTCGAGGTGGTCGTGGCGCCCGGCGTCGAGGCGCCGGCGGTCACGGCGCTCGTCGAGGGGGCGAAGTGGGGGAAGAACCTCCGGATCCTCGACGTCCAGACGGCGACGCCGACGCCCTTCGGCTTCGACGTCCGCGCGATCGACGGCGGCCTCCTCGTGCAGCAGCGCGACACGGAGCTCGTCGACCCCGCGGGCGTCCACGTCGCGACGAAGCGCGCCCCGACCGAAGCGGAGCAGACGGCGCTCCTCTTCGCCTACCGGATCGTCAAGCACGTGCGCAGCAACGCGATCGTCGTGGCGGTGGGGACCCAGGCCGTCGGCGTCGGCGCGGGCCAGATGAGCCGCGTCGAGGCGACGGAGCTCGCGGTCCAGCGCGCCAAGCGCTGGGCGTCCGAGGGGGGCCGGTCCCTCGAGGGGGCCGTGCTTGCCTCCGACGCCTTCTTCCCCTTCAACGACGCGATCGAGACCGCCGCCGCCGCCGGCGTCCGCGCCATCATCCAGCCCGGCGGCAGCCGCAACGACGAGGCCGCCGTCGCCTGGTGCAACGAGCACGGGATCGCGATGATCCTCGCGGGTCACAGGCACTTCCGACACTGACCCACGACAGCGCCGGGCCGCGAAGCCGGCGCACCGCGCTCGGCACACTTGGACTCGCGGCGCCCGGGTTGGGGTGCGGCGGGCCGATGACGACGACGACGCGTACTTCCTGGTACGCGAGGAGGAGGAAGCGGCCCCGAGCGCCCCCATACCGGGCGACGCCCTCAGGGGGGATCGACGTGAAACACCCGCCCGAACGGCGGCACGATGGGGGTGGGTGAGCACTTCGGACGCACTCCTCTGGTCTTCCTGGCGCGCGGATCGCGACGGGCGCGCGTTCGAGGCGCTCGTGCGACCGCACCTCGCCTTCGCGACCGCCTTCGCGCAGAGGCTCGGGTGCCGGGGCCAGGACGCCGACGAGGTCGTCCAGCGGGCCTTGGTGGCCCTCGCGAAAGAGACGCGCGAGACGCCTTCCGCCGTCGGGGTCCGCGCGTGGATCGGGCGCAGCGTGCTTTGGGAGTCGAGGATGCTCGCCCGGTCCGAGCGGCGCCGCGCGGCGCGCGAGGGGGTCGCCGCCCGGGAGCGGGCGGGGGGGCACACTCCGGGTCCCCATCCGACGGACGCGCGGGACGAAGTCGAGGTCGGGCTGGCCCGCCTCGCCCCGGAGGACCGCCGGCTCGTCGAGCTCCGGTTCCTCCACGACCTCGAGTACCGCGAGATCGCGTTCGTCACGGACCGGAGTCCGTTGGCGTGCCGCCTGCGCGTCCACCGCGCGATGACTCGATTGAAGAGCGCGATGGGTCGGTCGGCGCCCCTCCTCGTCGCCGCGATCCCGCTGCCTCGAGTGCCGCCGTCCGCCGAGGTCGCCGTCGGCCGAGCCGTCGAGACCGCGACCACAGGCAGCGCTGTCGCGGCGACGGCCGCAGGAGGACTCGTCGTGGGCACGTCGTCGAAGATCGCGATCGCGGCGGGGCTCGCCCTGTTGATCGGGGGCGGTGCGTGGCTTGCGACCACGCGAGGGCGCGACGAGGCAGTTCCGGGAGTGAGCCCCGCGCGTTCGGGCGTGGAGTCGAATCCGTCCGACGTCCCCGGACTTCTGGCCGCGAAGGGGCCCGGGGCACGGTCCGATGCGGACGGCGCGGGTGCCTCGGCCGGCGTCCCTACGCCGAGTGCGCCGGGCCCCGCCCGACCGATCCCGAAGGGCCGGGGATCCGTCGCCGGGACGATCCTCTTCGACGACGGCACGCCGATGGCGAACGCGAGCGTCTCCCTGACGATCGCACCCCGCCGGAAGGACGGGCGCGACACGACGGTCACGGACGCGGCGGGGCGATTCCGCTTCGACGACGAGTGGGTCGGGCCGCGAGGTCTCACGCTCGTTCAGGGCGACGGGTCGGTGGTGGTCCTGAGGGAGATCACCCTGGAGCCGGACCGCGTCGTGTCGGTCGACGTGACCGTCGCGCGAGGAGTCACCGTCAGCGGGACCGTGGTCGACGCCCGGAGCCGCGAGCCCGTCGGAGGCGCATGGGTGACGCTTCGGCGGCCGCTGGAGCAGCGCGCCCAGGCCGTCTACGGCGGGGCGACGACGGACGCGGCGGGGCGGTTCCGTTTCGAGCGGATACCGCCGGCCCACGTGACCCTGGAGTTCGTGTCGCGCGGACGGGAGCCGCGGCTCGAGATCCTCGACGTCGGCGGCCAGGACGTCGTCCTCGACGTGGCGCTCTCGCCGTCCCGCCCGCTCATCGTGCGCTACGAGCCGGTCCCGAAGGAAGCGGTCGGCGAGCGCGTGGGGTGGATGCTCTCGGGGCCGACCGGACGGCCGGAGTGGTTCCTCCACGGCAGCCGACGGGACGATGCGTCGGTCGTCCTGTCCGAGGCGGGCGAGGTTCGCCTCGATGCGCCGCCGCCGGGTCGGTACCGCCTGACCCTCTACGAGACGAAGACGCTGCCCAGACTCGAAACGGACTTCGAGGTGACGGAGTCCGAGGCGCCCGTGATCCTCGTTCCCCTCGGTGCCTCGGGCCGTGTCACCGGGAC
>DATLLK010000368.1:0-6282 GCA_035537895.1 Planctomycetota bacterium | reverse complement strand
TTCCGGCCGCGGGCGAGCGGGAGCCGCAGGTGGAGACCGTCTCCCTCGACACGCACCGTCACGTCGGCCGGGTGGTCGAAGGCGAGCGGCGTGACCGGGAACCACGTGAACGCCGCGCCGGGCGTCGTCCACGGCCCCCTTCCGCGGATCACGAGGTCCACGTGACCGGGCGCCGCGCGCGCGCCGGCGGTCACGCCCTCGGGGAGTGCACGCGGCTGCAGATCGCGCGCCGCGGCGAACAGCGTGGCGACGCGCGGGTCGGCCGCCGGCTCCTCCGTGGCGTAGGGCAGGTCGAGACGCAGCGTCGCACCGCCCGGGATGCACTCCTCCTCGCAGACGAGCCACTCGACCGCAGCCGTGACCACGAACCGCGGCATCACGGAGTCGGCATCGACTTCGGCGTCGAGGTCCAGGTCCGTCGGCACGCGCACCCGGATCGGCAGGACGACGTCGCCCTCGTAGCCGAAGCCCGCCACCGGCCCGACGATGAAGCGCTTCGGCGTGGGCCACTCGATGGGACCCGCGGTCGCGCCGGCGGGAAGCGTCAGGCGCACGGTCGGGGGCAGCCCCGAGTCGCCTTCGTGCTTCCAGTAGACGTGCCAGTGCGGGTCGGTCGTGAAGCGCACGCCGAGGACGAGGTCGCGGCCGGGGACGACGGCCGTGCGCTCGGCCAGCAACTCGACGCGGACGTGGGGTCCCTCCCCCTTCGCGTCGTCTGCGAGGGCCACGGTCGCGAGCGCGCCGCAGGCGAGGACGGCGAGGAGCGCGAGGCGGAGGGTGCGCACCATGGGCTCCATCCTACGGACGGGCCGGCGGTAGAGGCCTCCGACACCCCTCACCGGGCGTTGCCCGACGCGTGCCGGGACGGAGCCGTCATCGCCGAGCGGGTCGCGGCGCCCGGCGCCCCCTCGAGAAGGGCGACTCGTCCGCCGTCCCCCTTCGTGACCCCCAGCCACGCGCGCGCGGGGTCGACGTCGGGAAACTCGGGGCGCTCGAGCCAGGCCGCGGCGATCCGCGCGAAGCGCGGCTCGCCGAGCCGCGCGTCCACGAACGCGATCGCCTCGCTCGCCGGGACGGGGCGCGAGAGGCCGCCCGGGATCTCGCGCAGCCAACGCATCACGTCGTCGAGCGAGCGCGCGCCCTGCGACGAGCGCCGAAGGTCCACGTCGAGCAGCAGCGCGATCGCGGCGCCCGCCCAGTACACGCGGTGGTACGTGTGGTTCTCGTGCATCGCGCGGCTCTCCTCGCCGAGCGGGAGGTCCCCGCCGCGCGCGCGCCCGCGCGCGAAGCCGCTCTCGATCTCGCTCCACGTCCGCTCGGGCGTCTGCAGGCCCGCCCGCCCGCGGAGCGACTCTTGATGCCACGTCGCGAAGCCCTCGGCGAGCCACGCGTCCTCGCGTGCGATCGGGGGCATCGTCGTGTGGAAGATCTCGTGGACGGCGGTCCAGTCGTCCCGCAGCGCCCGCTCGCTCGCCTGTCCCCCGACGAGGAGGACCACGTGCGGACCGCCGCCGAACCACGCGCTCCCGAAGGGGACGGCCGACCGCGCCTCGGGCACGGGCACGACGAACACCGTCAGGCGCCGCTCGGGGAAGCGGCCACCGTAGGGCAGCGCGTCGGCGCGCACGGCGTCCTCGATCCAGCGGCGCAAGCCGTCGTCGCCCGCCGCGACGGGATCGCCGAGCCGCACGAGGCGCACGGCGGCGCCGGACGCCTCGAAAGGAACCGTCGTCAGCCGACCGAACGCGACGTGGCCGACGAACTCCCAGGAGGTCCGGGGCACGCGGAAGGTCGCCCCCGCGCCGATGCGCTCCCACGGCGCCTCGACGTGGACGTCGTCGGGCAGGTCGAAGACGACCGTCGCCTCGAGGTCGGGCGGCACGAGCGCCGGGCGGAGCATCCACGAGGACGCGTGGGTGAGGACGCCCGACGTCGCGCGGGTCACGCTGCGCGCGGAGGACGGCCGCGTGAGGTCCACGCGGTAGTGGAGATGCGGCGCGCGGACCTCGTCGGCGAGGAGCACCTCGTCGCCGGTCGGGTCGGGGACGAG
Source organism: Planctomycetota bacterium (assembly GCA_035537895.1). GTDB lineage: Bacteria > Planctomycetota > PLA2 > PLA2 > JAEUHO01 > DATLLK01. Next base: position 4,232 of record DATLLK010000368.1, on the reverse strand, counting down.
GCGGATGCCGCTCTCCGGGAGGACCTCCACGTTTCGCACGGGCCGCCCGTCCACCATCCAGAGGCGCCGCGGGGTGAACCGCTCGAACTCGAGGCGGACGTCGAGGGACCGAAGGTCCTCCGCCACGCGCACGCGGTAGGTCCACCGCGGCCGCCCGCGCTGCGGCGCGCCGACGACCACGCCCGCGCACAGGAGCACGGCGGCGAGGATCGCGAAGGGGCGCGAGCGGCGCCGTGCGGCCATGCGGGCGGTCTCCACGGGGTCCGCGGACTCTATCCGCCGCGGCAGGCCCGACGGCCCGTTCAGGTCCCTTCGCCCTGCGGACGGGCCCGCGACCGTCCGAGCGCCCGCGCGAGGGTGGCACCGAGGATCACGGCGCCGCCGATCGCCGACCACGGCCCGGGCGTCTCGCCGTGCACGGCCCAGGACCACAGGGGATTCAGGACGGGCTCGAGCAGGAGCAGCATGGTCGCTTCGAGCGCGGGGACCCAGGCCGTCGACCGCGTGACGAGCGCGTAGGCGGCCCCGATCTGGAACACGCCGAGGAAGACGAGGATCGCCCAGTCCGACGGCGCGGACCGCTCGACCGGGAGCGCCATCGGCAGGACGACGAAGAAGGCCAGCAGGTTCCCCGCGACCGTCGCCGCCGCGGCGGCGCCGGCGGGCTCGGGGGAGCTCCGGGAGATCCAGCGCAGGCCGGCCATCGTCAGCGCCCACGTGAGCCCGGACACGGCCGCGACGGCGTTCCCGAGCGCGGGCTGTGGCGCCGTCGCGCGCGGCGCCTCGGTGCCCACGAAGAACAGCGCCATCCCGGCCGCGAGCGCGGCGAGGAACCCGAAGTCGCGGCGGCGCACGGGCTCGCGCAGGAGCAGGGGTCCCAGCAGCAGCAGGTAGAGCGGGGCCGTGGACTGGAGGAAGATCGCGTTGGCCGAGGTCGTCCACCGGCTCGCGAGGCAGAACGTGATGACCGTCGCCGCGTAGGGAAGGCCCGCGACCCACGTGCGCCACGTCCAGCCCGAGCGCGCCTTGGGCACCATCACGAGCAGCGCGAGCGCCCCGATCCCCGCGCGGAAGGAGGCGACCTGCCACGGGGTCAGCTCGCAGGCCTTGATCGCGGCGCCACCCGTCGAGAAGAGGGCGGCGGCGGCGAGGAGGCGGAGGCGAGCGGACTGGACGCTGTCCACGGGGCCGGCGTTGTACGCCCGGGATCAGCGCACGGCGAGGTCGCGCGCGCGCTCGAGGTCGGCCGGCCTGCCGACGTCGATCCAGGCGCACCCGTCCGCGCGGAACGGCAGGACGCGCTCTCCCGCGCCGGCGAGCCGCAGGTAGGGGTCGAGGATGGAGAAGACGCCGCGCTCCTCGATGCGGTCGAGGAGGGCGGGCGAGGCGACGTGGACCCCCGTGAAGCCCAACTCGAGCACGGGCCCCCGCGGCGGTCGAACGGCCACCCGCAACCCCTTCGACTCGTCCACCCGGCCGAACAGTCCGTCGCCGTCGAAGAGCAGTCGACGCGAGGAGGGCCGCTCCATCACGGCGAGCGTCGCGAGCGCCCCCCTGCTCACGTGGGCCGCGTGGAGGTCGACGAGGGGGAGGTCCGTCCACAGGTCGGCGTTGTGGAGGAAGAAGGGCGCGTCGCGCCGCAGGAGGTCGCGCGCGGCCCACAGCCCTCCGCCCGTCTCGAGGGGATGGACGGGTTCGCGCGAGAGGACGACCTCGGCCCCCACGCCCGTCATCTTCCGGAGGCGGTCCTCGAACTGGTCGGGGAAGCGATGCACGTTGACGACGATGCGGTCCGCGCCCGCCGCGGCGAGGCGCCGCGCGTTGCGCTCGAGGAGCGTCATGCCCCCGACCTCGAGGAGCGCCTTCGGGACGCGATCGGTCAGCGGGGCGAGCCGGGCCCCGAGCCCCGCGGCGAACAGCAGCGCGTCCACGTCAGGACCGCGCGGGCGCCGCGCCCTGCGCGGGCGCCGCGGGCCAGCGCGACCGCTCCCGGTGATCGAGGGCGACCGTCACATCGGGGAACGCCGCGCGCAGCGCCTCGGCGAGTCGCTCCGCGGCGTAGACGCTGCGGTGCTGCCCGCCGGTGCAGCCGAAATGGACGTCGAGGCTCGTGTACCCGCGGGCGAGGTACGCCGCGACCTGGGCCTCGACCATCGCCCGCGCGCGGGCGAGGAACTCGCCGACGGACGGCTCGCGCTCGAGGTGGCGGATGACGTCGGCGTCGCGGCCCGTCAGGCCCGCGAGCGCCGGCACGAGCCCCGGGTTGGACAGCGCGCGGCAGTCGAAGACGAATCCGCCGCCGTGGCCCGCCTCGTCCTCGGGATAGCCGAAGCGGTAGGCGAACGACCCCACGCGGACCGTCAGGCCGGTCGCCGCCGTCTGGGGCGCCCGGCGCAGGTCGTCGCGCCCGCAGATGCGCTCGAGGACCAAGGCCAGCTCGGGGGTGGCGAACGGGAGCAGCCCGTCCGCGAGCAGGCGCTCGAGGTTGCGCACCGCGTGCGGCACGCTCTGGAGGAAGCGGGTCTTTCGCTCGTAGAACCCGCGGTAGCCGTACGCCCCCATCGCCTGGAGGATGCGGACGAGGACGTAGCCCCGGAAGTGGCGGCGGAAGGCGGGCTCGTCCACGGGGAGGTAGCCGGCGAGCGCGTGGAGGTAGTGCGCGAGGAGCTCCTCGCGCAGCGCTTCGGGCACCGCGGCCTTCGCGTCGTAGAGCAGCGACGCGACGTCGTAGTGGAGCGCTCCGCGGCGGCCGCCCTGGTAGTCGATGAACCACGGCTCGCCGTCCCGGAGCATCACGTTGCGGGACTGGAAGTCGCGGTAGAGGAAGTGGCTCGTGTCCGCCGAGAGGAGCAGCTCGATCAGGCGGTCGAAGTCGCGCTGCAGCCGGTCCTCGTTGAACGGCACGCGCGCGAGCTTCAGGAAGTGGTACTTGAAGTAGTCGAGGTCCCACTGCATCGACTGCCGGTCGAACGCGGCGCGCGGGTAGGCGACGCCGTAGTCGGCGACGCGGCCGCCTTCGACCTGGAATCGGGGGAGCGCCTCGAGCACGCGCCGGTACGCGGGGACGAGGTCGGGCGGGAACGCCCCGCCGCGCGTCTCGCGCGCCGCGTCGAGCGCGGCGAAGAGCGTCGTGTCGCCCAGGTCCTCGACGAGGTAGACGCCCGTCGCCGCGTCGACGCCCTGGACCTCGGCCACGGGGAGCCCGATCGCGCGGAAGGCGCGGGTGAAGGAAAGGAAGGCGCGGTTCTCCTCGGGGTCGGGGCCCACGACCGCGATCGCGGTCGCCCCGCCGTCGCCCACGAGCCGGACCATGCGCCGCTGGCTGCCGTCGGCCGCCACGGGGACCGCGCGAACGGGGTCGTGGCCGTACCGGCCTTGGAAGAGACGTCGGAACGAGTCCTGCATGCGCCCAGTGGAACCCGCGGGAGGGACGCTCCGGGGGGGCGCGGCGCCCCGCCGTCGGTACCTCCTCGGGTCGGGCGAGCCGGCCCGGACTTGAGCCCCGCCCGAGCGATCCGTGGGCCGGGCCGCGGCGGTTACGCCGCCTCGTTGGCCTCGACGGCGCCGAACATCCGGAGGAAGGTGTTCCGCAGGCGCAGCCGGTCCTGGGTGATCAGCGTGTAGGGACCGATGACCCCCACCGTGATGACCCGCTCCTCGTCCGGGCGGATGCGGACCGCGGTCAGCCAGCGGCCCTCGGCGTACCGGGCGCAGATGGACTCGGACTCGCTGCCGATCTCCGTCAGGTCGTCGAGCAGGTCGAACGCCCGGGAGAGATGGGCCGCCACACGGTCCACCTCGGCGCGGCCGTACGTGCCCTCGCGACCGACGACGATACCGCTGCCGTCCACCGCGAAGACGCAGTCGGCGCGGGCGATCTCCCGGCACCGGCGGAGCATGACCTCCCACGACAGTTCCACGGGCTTCACGGGCGTCGCGACGGGCACGTCGTCGGGCAGGCGCCGGAAGAGCCGGTAGACGAGAGGCGCCGTCGCAGGGACAGGCGTGGTGCCGGGCGCTTGTGCCTCGAAGACCAACATGCCGCGTCCTCCACCAACGGCCTCGGAACGAGTCCAAGGGCCCCGCGGCTGCTATCGACGCGAACACCGAACGACCTTGAGCAAGCGGGGGGCACCGATCCGGCCGGACCTCGCCCGACCCGGTCCGGGCTCCCCCCGGCTGACCGCCAGTGCCTCCCCGGCCTCGCCAGACTCAAGTGCGTCCTTTCGGGA
>DATLLK010000367.1:0-3069 GCA_035537895.1 Planctomycetota bacterium | reverse complement strand
CCTCGAAGAGCAGCCCGTCCTCGCGCACGAGGACGTTCGCCGCCGCGGGCGCGCCCGCGGCGAAGGCGACCTCCTCGGGCGCGATCCCCTCGACGGCCTCCTTGCCTCCGGGCCGCCCGACGAGGCAGGTCGCGCCGGTGGACGAGAGGAGCAGCGCCGAGAGGCGCTCGCGCCGCGCGACGAGCGGGCGCGTGGCGAACTGGGCGACGAGCACCGGGCCGAACCGGTCCGCGACGAGCCCGGGGACGCCGTCGGCCTCGCCGTGGATCAGGCGGTAGGCGTCGGTCCGCGACGGGTCCGGGAACAGCCGCGCCCGCAGCGCGACCGCGTCGGCGACGCGCGCCGCGAGGATCGCGTCCTCGGAGAGCGTCCCCTCGCCGCGGTCGAAGATCCTCGCCCGGATCGCCGAGGCGGGCGAGAGCCACGCGCGCCCGATCGTGCGACCGCCGTCGTCGGCCACGCGCACGACGTCGCCCTCTCCCTCCTCGAGCGCGAGGACGGAGCCGGCGTGCACCCAGGGGTGGCCGGCCCAGAGGGGCTTCGCGTGCCCGGCGCGGACGGTCAGCGTCCGCACGGCGGCGCGTGGCCCAGGGAGGCGAGCCAGCGCCGCTCCGCCTCGGGCGGCGACATCCCGACGAGGCAGTCGAAGTCGCAGACCTCGGCCTCCCCGTGCATGACTCGGCGCACCAGCGCCAGCAACCCGGCCCGGCGCGCTCCCCCGTCCACGTCCATCAGCCACTCGGTGAACGCGGCGGTCTGGTCGTAGTGGCGACCCAGGAACGCCGACTGGGGCAGCCGGAACAGCTCGGAGAGGGGCACGAGCTCGCCCCACGCGAGCCGACGACGGAACCGCTCGAGGCGCGGCGACCGCGCGCGCTGGTCCGGGGCTTCGCCCAGGTGCTCGCTCCAGAGCGCGATCGCCTCCCACGCCCAGAAGTGCGGCCGCGTGTACATGGCGTCGCGGCCGCGCTCGGGCCGTCCGAGGTCGAGGATGCCGTGCGTCAGCTCGTGGCGCAGGTCCGCGGCGACGGACAGGTCGCCGGCGACGCTCCGTTCCTCGCACGCGTAGACGGTCCCGTCGAGCGCGAGGTAGAAGGCGCCCCAGTCGACCGGCAGCGCGACGCGCTCGCGCAGCAGGCGCTGGAACTCCGCGCACCGGGCCGCGACCACCATGGGGATCGGGTCGGCGGGGAACCGCAGGTCGAGCGGCTCGCCCAGCGCGGCGAAGACCCTCCCCACGTGCGTCTCCGCGACCTGCGCCAGCTCCCGCGCGCGGGCCAGCGGGACGTTGGTCGAGAGGACCAGGTGGTCCGTGCGCAGCAGGTACCCCTCGAAGGGCGACTTGACGGCGGCGTCCGCCGCCGCGACGGACAGGTAGCCGTCCCCGCAGCGGATGAGGCCCCGCTTCCAGGCGTCCGCGTCGCGCGCCTCGAGCCAGAGCAGGTCGCCCACGCGCGTGAGGCCGAGCGCCGCGGGGTCGCCGCCCGCGAAGGGCGGCAGCCGGGGTCCGTCGAACCGGCGGCGCGGGGGCGGGGGCGCCGTCGCCGGGGTCCAATGCTCGGACCGCCTCGGCGCCCGGCAGGCCGTCACGAGGGTCGACAGGGTCGCGAGGACGACAAGGAGGACGACGGCGGGGCGCTTCATCGGCGGGCCCGTAAGATACCCGCGTGACCTCGCCCCACGACGCGTCGGCCTCGCCGTCCCGCCGGCACGTGGACCGTGCCAAGCGGCCGAAGACCCTCCTCGCCTCCAACCGCAAGGCGCGGCACGACTATGCCCTCTCGCACGTGGTCGAGGCGGGGATCGTGCTCCGCGGGTCCGAGGTGAAGTCGCTTCGCGAGACGCCGCCCAGCCTCCAGGACGGCTACGCGCGCGTCGAGGACGGCGAGTTCTGGCTCTACGGCGTCCACATCGCGCCGCTCGCCCAGGCCTCCTACCAGAACCACGAGCCCCGGCGGAAGCGCAAGCTGCTCCTGCACACGCGCGAGCTGCGCAAGGTCGAGACGCTCACGCTCGGAGAGGGCACGACGATCGTCCCTCTCTCCATCTACTTCCTCGGGCCCCACGTGAAGGTCGAGCTGGGCGTCGGGCGCGGCAAGCGCGCCTACGACAAGCGCGAGACGATCCGCCAGCGCGAGATGGACCGCGACGTCCGCCGCGCCACGCGCCGCTAGCACGCATCGGCCCCGACCGGGCCACGCCTCCTCCTGCCCGTATACTCGTGCGCCGCGGGCACCGGCCCTTCGCTCTCTGACATACCCGACGCCGCCGAAGGGGCATGCCCCGCGAGATGTCTTGAACACGCGTGGGGGCGAACGGATTCGACCGGACGCCGGCCCTGGCAGGAGGCGCGCCGAGGACCTCAGGTCACCTCGCAAATCACCCTGGGAAACCAAGTTGCCAACAGCAACCTTGCTCTCGCTGCCTAGTCTGAACAACTAGACACGACGGTCCACCGCCCCCGCCCACGGGGTGGGACGACCGCAATTCGTGGGCTGGTCCCCCGTACGCCGCCGGACGGCCGGGGGGCGAGACATCTCCGGCTGGTCGTCGGATGAGCCCGTCCGTGGGCGCCCCGACGATGACGACAATCCGCGGAATACGCGCGTAGTCTCTCGCCATGACCCGTTTCGGGACGGGGGTTCGATTCCCCCCGCCTCCACATACCCCGCGGCTTGTTCCGAGCTCGCTCTGAAGGGCGTGACGTGGGGACGACGCGACCCGTACTCAGGAGAGTGGGCGGCCGCGGCGACGACCCCGGGAGCTCGCTCGGCGCCGCGGAGACGGTTTCTACGCGGCTTGTTCCGAGCTCGCTGAGAGCGGCGTCGAGTTGGGGATACCGCGATCGGTACCAACGGAGAACGGGGCGCCGCGGCGGCGACCCAGGAGCTCGCTCGGCGCCGCGGGGAGTGCGATGCGGGCGCGTTCTCCGCGGCTCTTCCAGAACCTCGCTCGGCGCCGCGGGGAAAGGTCGGGCGCGCCTCACAAGACGCGCGGTCGGGCGCCGGGTCTCCTCTCCTGGCCTTCTGGCACTTCTAAGCCCGGATTGCTCCGGGTTGGGTCCGGACG
>DATLLK010000366.1:0-7980 GCA_035537895.1 Planctomycetota bacterium | reverse complement strand
GACGACGACCACGGGCTTCGCGGCGCTCTCCTGGAAGCGGTCGACGCCCCCCTCGAGCGTCCTCACGAACGCGAAGAGCCCGAGCGCGAGCGCGGTGCCGACGATCGTCAGGAGCGAGCGGATCGGCGCGCGCCGGACCGTCTTCCAGACGTAGGGGAGGAATCTGAGGAGGATCATGGGGCGCTCCCGGCGGCACGCCGCTCGTCGGAGAGGATGTGGCCCTTCTCGAGGCGCACGACGCGCTGCGCGACGGCCGCCGCCCGCGGGTCGTGCGTGACCATCACGAACGTCTGCCCGAAGCGCCGGTGAAGGGTCGAAAGCAGGTCGAGGATCGACGCGGCGGCGTTCTCGTCGAGGTTTCCCGTCGGCTCGTCGGCGAGCACGAGGTCGGGCCCCGTCACGAGCGCCCGGGCCACGGCCGTGCGCTGCTGCTGGCCGCCCGAGAGCGCCCGCGGCAGGTGCGTCGCGCGGTCGAGGAGGCCGACCGCCTCGAGCGCCACGCGGACCTTCGCGTGCCGATCCGCCCTCGAGAGGCGCGCGAGGAGCAGCGGGATCTCCACGTTCTCCCAGGCCGTCAGCACGGGCACGAGGTTGTACTGCTGGAAGACGAAGCCCATGTGCCGGTTGCGCCACCGCGCGAGCGCGCGGGGCGACATCGCGGAGATCTCGTCGTCGCCGACGTGGACGGTCCCCGACGTCGGGTGGTCGATCCCCGCGATCAGGTTGAGGAGGGTGGTCTTGCCGCTCCCCGAGGGGCCCATCAGCGCGAGGAACTCGCCGCGCTCGACGTCGAGGTCGAGGTCGCGCAGCGGCGTCACGTCCTCCGAGCGCGTCGGGAACGTCTTCGTGACCTTGCGGCAGCGTACGAAGCTCACGGCGCCCCCCCTTCCGCGACGATGCGCTCGCCATCGTCCACGGCATCGAGGATCACGCGGTGGGTCGCCGACAGGTCGCCCGTCACCTCGACGAAGTCGCCCTCCTCGGCCACCTTCGTGACGGCGATGCGGCGGGACCGCCCACCGCGCCGCGGGTCCACGACGAACACCGCCCCGCCGCGGAGCGCGCGCCGGGGCACGAGGAGGCGGGCCGTCGTCGCGACCTCCCCGCCCGCGGCCACCGCGTCGACCTTGGGCGCGAGGAACCGCGCGCGCACGACCATCTCCGGGCGCATCAGGGGATCGGGGTCGAGGACGCGGACCTTCGCCTGCAGCGTGTTCTTCAGCGGGTCCGCCTCGGACACGACGCGCGTGACCTCGCCGTGGAACGTCCGGCCGGGGAGCGCCTCGAGGAACAGCTCGGCCTGCTGCCCCACGCCCACGCCGCCGGCGCTCGACAGGAGGACGTCGATGCGCGCCTGGAGGCGCTTCGGGTCGTAGAGGGCGACGAGCGAGCCCTCGCCCCCGCCCGACGACCCCGGCGCATCGGCGCCGCCGCGCGACATCGACAGGGGCCCCACGACGGAGCCGGGCGCCGACTCGAGGCGGAGCACGATCCCGTCGACCGGCGCGCGAACGGTCAGCCGGTCCACGTAGCGCTTCGCGATGTCGCGCGCCGTACGGGACTCGGCCGCGTCGGCCTCGGCCTGCGCGACCCTCGCCGCGGCGACCGCGGCCATCGAGGCGAGGTCCACGGGGTCGGCGAGGACCTCCTTCGCGACGACCAGCTCGACCTGCGCGCGCACGAGCATCGCCTCGGCGCGCGCGACGCCCGCGAGACGGCGCTCGACGGCGGCCCGCGCGCCCTCGTGGGCCGCGTCCGCCTTGGCGAGCGGCACCGAGCCCACCTTGCCCGCCTCGAAGAGCTGGCGCTGCGCGCCGAGCTCCGCCTCGGCGGCGAGGACGGCGCGCTGCGCCTCGCTCACCTCCGCGCGGCTCGCCGCGATCTCCGCGGTCGCGAGCGCGGCCTCGCCCTCGAGGCGCGCCACCTCGCGGCGCAGGTCCGCCTTCTGCTCGAGGAGCCCGCGGGCGCGGTCCGCCTCCGCGCGGGCCGACTCCACGGCCTTCTCCTTCGCGAGCAGCGTGCGCTCGGCGCGCTCGAGGTCCTCCTCGATCCGCGGATTCTCGAGCCGCGCGACCACGGTCTCCCCGGCCTTGACGGGGTAGTGCTCGAGCACCTCGAGGGACTTCACGAATCCCTCGACGAGCGGCCGAACGCGGACCGCGTACGGCTCGGCCTCCATCCACCCCGTCGCCTCGACGACGGCGCCGCGGCGCGCCGCGACGGTGTCGACGCGCACGACCGCCGTCTCGACGCGGCGCGGCGGGAAGATCCACGGCCTCGCGAGGAGGAACCCCCAGACGAGGGCGCCGGCGAGGAGGACCACGCCGACGAAGAACCCGCCCCGCCGTCGGCTCGGGGCCGCCGGCTCCGGGCCGGAGCGGCGCAGGACGTCGAGGTCGACGCTCATCGGACGACCTCGGGGCCGGGCCACCCCGCCGCGCGCGCCGCGCGGACGCGGGTCCTCGCGGCCTCGACCTCCGCCTCGCGCAGGTCCGCCGCGGCCATCACGACCTCGCGCGCCGCGAACACGGCCTCGAGGAGCATCCCCGAGCCCGCCTCGAGCCGCGCCTTCGCCGTGCGCAGCACGTCCTCGCTGGACTTGGCGCGGACACGGGCCGCCGCCACGCGGCGTGCGGCGACGTCGGCCTCCTCGCGGGCCGCCGCCGCGTCCTCGAGCGCGTCGAGGATCGCGGCGAGCAGGTCCTGCCGCGCGGCCTCGCGCGCGCACTCGGCGGCGACCGCCTCGCGGTCGGCGCCGACCGGCAGGCGCAGGCGCACCCCGCCGAAGAGCGCGGAGGGGTCGAACGCGATCCCGGGCTCGATCTCGATCCCGGGGTACTGCGCAGCGACGGCGCTCCGCAGCTCGGCGTCGGCCACCTCGTACGCGGCGAGCCGCGTCTGGAGGTCGGCGCGGGCGGCGAGGAGCGTCGCCTCGGACGGCGCCGGCAGGGCCGGCCAGTCCGCGGCCGGCGCGACGATGGCGATCTCGCCGTCGGGTCGGGCGCCGAGCAGCCGGCGCAGCGCGCGTCGGTTCGTGCGGCGCTCGGCCTCGCGCGCCGTGCGCTCGGCCTGCCACTCGCCCGCCGTCGCCTCGACCGCGCCCTGGGCGGCGCCGCTCTCGAGCCCGGCGCGCACGTAGGCCTCCGCCGCGACGTGCACGTCGACCTCCGGGAGCGAGGCGAGCGCGCGCTCGACCGCGTACGCCTCGGCGATCTCCCCCGCGACGTCGCGCGCCCGCTCGTGATGGACGCGCACGGCCTCGTCGCGGCGCGCCCACCGGAGCGCGCGCTCGGCCTTGCGCGGGCCGATCCCGAGGAGCGAGAGCGCGTCGAGGGAGATCGCCCCCCCCCATCGCCCGTCCATGTCGTACTCGGCCGAGATCCCGATGGGTTCGGGGCCGGGCGACGTGTTGATCGCGCCGATGCGCGCGCGGAGCGCGCGCAGCTCGGGGTTGTTCGTCACGCCGAAGCGGACGGCGTCGTCGAAGGCGAGCGGGCCCGCAGGCGGCGTGGCCGCGGTCGCGACGAGGGACGGCGCGCTGACGGGGGCGGGGCGGTAGGCCACGCAGGCCGTGAGCAGGACGCCGAGGGCGGCGGCGAACGGGAGACGGCGGTACGACGGCACGGGACCTCCTCCGAAACGATTCTGAACCACGACCGGACGACGCGGTGGCGGCGGGTCAGAAGCGGAGGACGGTCGTCGCGACGGGCGAGGGCGGCCCGAGGGGCCCGGGCCATGGGACGCGCGGGTGCGCGTACGAGGCGGCGGGCACGGCCACGACGAGCGTGGCGGGCGCGGTCGCGACGATCGCGACGGACTCGCCGTGATCGGGCAGCTCCACGGTCGTCGGTGCGAGCGAGGTCGCAAACCGCGTGGCGAGCGTCGGGCACCCCTCGCAGCCGCCGCAGCCGGGCCCCTTGGCGGGCTCGTGGCGGGTCGGGCCCGGAACGGGCGCCTCCCGCTTCGCGCACCGCGGGCAGCAGGCCTTGCGGGCCGGCGACGGCGTCGGGGCCGCCTCGGCGAAGCTGCAACGGACGCCGCAGCACTTGGCGTCCGTGAACCAGCACGGACAGTTGCCCCACACCGTCGGGAGGACGGCGAGGAACATCGCCAGCAGGCGGAAGGCGAGCGGTCGCACGACCTTGCGACTATACACCGCCCGGGTCCGGTGACCGCTGGATGGGGTCCCGACCGGAGGGGGACGGGGGCCGAGGAGCCGGCCGGGTCGGCGTCAGGGCCGGCTCGGAGGTAGGGTGCCCGGGGGCGGCGCGGGGCGACGACCCCGGCATGCCGCTCCGGGACCCTCGACGACCCGTGCGACGCCTTCTCCGACGGCCGACCTTCGCGCTGCTCCTCGCGCTCGCCGCGTGCTCGGCGCGCGTGGCCCCGAAGGCGTCGCCGCCGGCGACCCCGAGCGCCCCCCCGCGGGTCGCCGGAACCGCCCCGCCGGCCGCGATTCCCGCGAGCCGGATCGCTCCCCCCGCCGCGCGCGCGGGGGACGCGCCCGCGCCGCCGGTCTTCGAAGACGGGCCGGCCGGCTTCCGCGCACGGGCCGAGCGCCTCGCGCGCGACGCCGCGAACGGGGCCGACCCCGACCTTAGGGACCACGCGGACCTCCTCGCCGCGATCGCGGGGCGGTCGGGCGAGGCCGGGCGCGAGACGCGGATCGAGATCCAGCGCGACCTCGCGGCCGCCGCGCGCGAACGCGTCGGCCGCGGCACGGGCTGGGCGACGCTCACGACGTACGTGGAGGCGGGCGGCGACGCCGACGCGCTCCGCCGCGTCTACCTCGACTACGACCGCCTCCACGAGTGGACGGGGCGTCGCGGGACGCGGGTCACGGGACGCGAGGGGAGCGACGTGCTCGCGTACACGGACGGCGTGCGCACCGCGATGGGCGTCCGCTACGGAGCCCGCTGGAGCTATCGCGCACGGTCGATCGACCGCGGGACGGCGCGCCTGATCGTCACGACGCAGGTAGAGGCCGACGGGACGGAGGGCATGCTCACCACGCGCGGCGTCGCGCTCTTCGCCCCCGAAGCGGGCGGCGTGCGCGTGGCCGAGGCCGCGGCCTCCGTCGTGGACTTCGAGGTGCCTTCCGTCCTGCGGGGCATGGCGGAAGGAACGGCGTTGCGCGAGCTGCGCGCGCGCACGGACGGCTTCCGGACGCACTGGCGCGAGTACGTCCGGTAAGGCGGTCTTCGCGCGTACGCTCTCGCGCCGGAGGTCCGCCATGCCGTCGTCGCGTCCGCCCGTCGGGTTCCTGGGGCTCGGGATCATGGGCCTCGCCATGGCGAGGAACGCCGCCGCGGCGGGGTTCCCCGTGCGCGTGTGGAACCGCGGCGAGGAGGGGCGGGCGCGAGCGCGCGCGCTGGGCCTCGACGTCGCCGATTCGCCGCGCGACGTGGCCGCGACGGCGGATTCCGTCGTCGTCATGGTGACGGACCCGGCGGCCGTCGACGCGGTGCTCACCGACCCGCGCGGGGCGCTCGAAGCCGACGTCCGCGGGAAGGTGCTCGTCCAGATGAGCACGATCGACGAGCCGTCCACGCTCCGCTTCGCCGAGCGGGCGGGCGCCGCGGGCATGCACTACCTCGACGCGCCCGTCGCGGGCAGCAAGCCGCTCGCCGAGCGCGGGCAGGTGATCGTGCTCGCGGGCGGCGAGGCGGAGGTCCTCGAGCGGGCGCGCCCCCTCCTGCAGGCGCTCGGCAAGGCGATCGTCCACGCCGGGCCCGTCGGCCGCGGCACGGCGTTGAAGCTCGCGATGAACGTGCTGGTCGCGCACATGACGACGGGGCTGTGCGAGGCCGCGGCGCTCGCGCGGGCGAGCGGCGTGGCGGTCGAGCGCGTCTTCGACGTGCTCGACGCGAGCCCCGCGCTCCACTGCGGCTACTTCGACGCGAAGAAGCCCGCGATGCTGCAGGGCGACTTCTCGCCGCAGTTCTCGCTCGCCAACATCCTGAAGGACGTGCGCTTCGCGGAAGCCGCCGCGGCGCGGGGCGGTCGCCGCCTGCCCGTGACCGCCGCCGTGCGCGCGCTCCTCGAGGCCGGCGTCGCCGCGGGCCATGGCTCGCGCGACCTGACCTCGATCACCCGGGTTCTGGAGGCCTGACGCGCCCGAACCTTCAGGACGGGGCCAGGCCCTCGCGGCGCGCGGAGGGCCCGCGCTCTCCCGCCAGCGCGACCCGGTAGCCGACGAGCAGCGCTTCGACCTCCCCCTCGGGCGAGTGCTCGACCGTCGCCCGCTCGCGCGCGCGAGCGCCGAGCGCGTGGCGGCGGCTCGGCGACACGGCGAGGTCGCGCGCCTCCCGGAGGAAGTCGTCGGCGTCGTGGCGTCGCACGCGCGGGTCGTCCGTCGGCCAGGCCCGGTAGAGCCGCCCCGCCTCGGGACGGCCTTCGCCGCCCTCGAGGAGGCCCTCGTTGCCGGGCACCGACGAGGCGAGGACGCACTTGCCGCGGACCATGGCCTCGAGGACCGCGTTCGCGCCGCCTTCGGAGTGGGATCCGTTCAGCACGACGTCGGCCGAGGCGTAGAGGACCTCGAGGTCCTGTGGCGCCAGGCTGCCGATCCACGCCGCGCAGGGGTGTCCAGCGAGGAGGCCCTCGAGGTGGCGCGCGTACTCCTCGTCGCGCGACGGTCCCGCGAGCACGAGGCGGATCGACAGGCCCTCGGCGTGGAGGCGCGCGATCGGCGCGAGGGGGAACGCGTTGTTCTTGACGGGTCGGACCCCGGCGGGCAGGAGGAACAGCGTGTCCTGTGGCGTCGCGCCGAAGCGGCCGGGATCGGGCGCGGGCCTCGACGGCGGCGGGTCGGCGGCCACGGGGACCCGCAGCACGCGCGCCCCCGCGCCGAGCGCGCGCGCGTGGCGAAACGCCTCCTCGTGGGCGACGTAGAGCACGCGGGCGGCGTCGAGGACGTCCACGACGACGCGCCGCAGGTCCTCGTCGTACGGGTCCTGGTCGATGTCGGTCCCGCCGGAGGACACCACGAGCGGGACGCCCACGGCCCGGGCGACCTCGACGGCCGCGGGGCCCGCGTGCCGGGCGTGGAGGGCGTGGACCACGTCGGGCCGGAAGGCCACGGCCGCGTCGCGCACGCCCTCGACGCCGCCGTCGTCGGGGAGGCGCGCGAGATGGACGACGAGGCCCCGCTCGCGCAGCCGGCGCTCGAACCGCCGGATCGTCGTGTCGTTCCCCGAGACCGTCCCGAGGGCCTCCGCGGTGACGAGGAGGACCCGCGGGAGCCCCGCTGTCACGCGAGGAGGTCCCGGAACGACGCGAGCACGACGCCGTCGGACTCGAGGTCCGCCCGCAGGGCGGGGTCGCGCAGGACGAGCGCCTCCTCGTCGCGGTGCGGATCGCGGGAGGATGCGCCGAGCCCCTCCACGCGCCCGGGGTGCACCATCGCCTCGACGGTCCCGCCCGGCGCCGCCGCCACGACCGCGCGCAGCGCCGCCGCCGAGGGCGCCACGCCGAAGGCGAGCCCGGTGAACCCCTCGGTCGTGCGCAGGCCCTTCTGCAGGAGGCCGCGGAACGCGTCCGCGTGCGCCCCGAGCGCGGCGATCGCGCCGTGCCCCGCCTGCATCTGTGCCAGCCGCGCCCGCGAGAGCACGGTCGTCCCGAGCGGGATCGCGGGCTCCGTCACGGGCGGGGTGCCCGCCGGCGGCATGGCTTCGGCGGGGACGCGCACGAACGCGTTTGCGCGGAGCGCGAGGAGCGCGGCGACGACGCCCTCCGCGATCCCCGGGAGCACGTGGACGTGGTGGTGCCCGTCCACGTGGTCGAGCTCGGCGCCGAGCGCCTTCAGGCGCCGCCACTGCGCGGCGACCTCGGCCTCGACCTCGCGGGCGTCCACCTGACCGTCGACGGCGCGCCGCCAGACGAGATCCTTCCGGTCGAGGAACGTCCCGTCGGGCTGCGTCAGGGTGAACGCGCGGCCCGCGAGCGCGTGGCCGGTCGTCAGGTTGATGTGCAGGCCGA
>DATLLK010000365.1:0-6956 GCA_035537895.1 Planctomycetota bacterium | reverse complement strand
CGGCTGCGTACTCTCGGAGGCCGACGGCTCGTTCCGGGTCGGCAGACTGGGCGAGGGGGTCTACGAACTCTCCACCCGCGCGCGCGGCAACTGGCTGGAGTCCGAACCCATCCCGGTGACCTCGGGCGCCGTGGGCGTCGCGGTCGTGGTACGCCGCGGTCTCCTCGTGACCGTCGCGGTTCAGGACCCGGACGGCCGTCCGCTGGAGTCCGCCCACGTCGTGGTCAGGGCCTCGGGCGGGCGCACCGCGTCGGATCTGGCGGAGGACGAGGCGCCCCGCGGCGCGCGCTCGGCGCGCCGTGGGAAGGGGGTGCAGATCGGACCCCTCGACCCGTCGTCCCCGCTCGCGCTATGGGTAGTGCCGCCGAAGGACCGGCAGGACCTCGTTCGCAAGGTCATCGCGCCGTGGACGCCGTCGGATACGACCGTGCAACTCGAGCGCGGGCGCCTGCTCACCGGCATCGTTCGAGATCCGGACGGGCGGCCCGTGCCGTACGCGCGGGCAGAGTGGCGGGCGGCCGACGGGGACTGGGTCGGGACCGCCGCACGCGAGGACGGTCGATTCGCGCTCCGTGGGTTGCCGCTCGGACCCGTCCGCGTGCGTGCGCGCCATCGGCCCGCACCCGTTTGGGGCACCGCGGGGGACGACCGCTCGGCGACCGGCCCCGTCAGCCCGGAGGTCGAGGTCGAACCCGCGCGCGCGGACGTCACGCTCGTCGTGCACACGGGCTCGACGCTGGATGTCAGGCTCCCGACGTCCTTCGGGGACTTCACCACGATCTGGCTGCTCCTTCAGGCGGGCGATCGCTTCGTCCCGATCGAGTGGCGATGGATGGCCGACCGTCATGCATGGGCCTTCCGCGGGCTCGACCCAGCGAGCACGTACGCGGTGTACGCGAGAACGCAGGAAGGCCGCGATGTCGCGTGGCGTGCAAATCTGCGGCCCGGTCCGGGTCCCGTCACGCTCGACCGGGTGGTCGGACTGGCGATCCACGTCCGCGTCCTGGCGCCGCCCGGCGCGAAGCCGGACGTCACCGTGGCCATGCACGGCGTCCCCCTGCCCGGCGAGCGCACGTCGGACGGTCGCTGGGTCGTCCACCACCTGCTTGACGGCACGTGGCCCGTCACCGCCACGGCGGACGTGGACGGAGCGAAGTGGACCGCCCGAGCGGACGTCCCCGCGGGCGGCTCGGTGGAACTGGAGTTGAAGCCCGCCGTCCGCTGACGGCCGACGCCACGTGAAGTTCGCCGGGCCGTGAGGTGCGCGGCCGCGCTACTCGGCCTGCTCGCGGACGCGGACGACGAGCGGGGAGAGGGAGATCACGATGGCCACGGGGGCCAGGCGTGCGCGCACGCCGGTGACGGCGAAGCTCGCGTTCGACGTGAAGCGCAGCCCGATGAAGGACACGGGGAGGAGGTCGCGATCGAGGAACACGAGTCCGTCGGGCGAGAAGTCCAGGCGGCCGTTCGGCGGGACGGTGAAGGTCCCGATCGGGATCGGGGACCCGTCGAAGCCGTCGGGCTCGGAGATCAGCGACGAGACGTTCACGTTGATGGCGATGGACTGCGGGTTCATCATCGTCACGACCGTCCTGCGATCCAGCAGGTTCAGCGGGTCCGGGATGACGTCCATGACGTCCATCACGAAGCCCGTCGGCATCGGGACGATCGTCGCGTTGAAGCCGAGCACGACGGGGTCGAACTGGCGGAACGCCACGTCCACGCCCTCGGGGACCTGGAGCTCCATGTGCACGTCGCGCACGAACGGCGCGAGGAGCACGTTCCCGAAGAGGTCGTTGAACAGGGGGTCGACCGTCGTGAACGTGAGCGACGCGCGAGGCGGGATCTGCACGGTGCGCGGCGACACGAGGATCACCCCGCCGTCGGGGTCGCGGATCTCGAGGATCGTCACGGCCTCCGTGTCGTCCGTGTCGTTGCGCGCGATCATCACGAAGTCGAAGAAGTCGCTGATGGCCGCGGGGATGCGCCCGAAGGTGAGCGCGCAGTGGACCGAGCGGAGCGTCGGCGAGGCGCGCGGGATGTCCCAGGCGAGGTCCTCGACGCCCGCGACGAAGAACGGCGTCGCCGCCGTGAGCCGCAGGCTGCCCGTCGTGAAGGGCGAACCCGTCAGGTCGACGGGGAGGAACTGCTGCGACTCGAAAGGCCCGAGCACGACGAAGACGTCCGTCCCTTCGATCGGCGGGTCCGTCGGGTCGAAGGCCGTCTCGAAGGGCGTCACGGTCACCGTGACCGGCGTGCTCGTCACGTTCGCGATCTGGAGCGCCGACGTCTGCGCCGTGATGTTGGCGCCCGTCGCGAAGGGGACGAGGGGGGCGCCGAGGTCGGGCAGCGGGATCGCGCGCGAGGCCTCCTCGGCGAATTTCGCGTCGATGCGGTCGGTGAAGTAGACCTCGACCTTCTGCGAAGGCGTGGACGCGAGGATCCATCCGCCCTCGGGCGACGCGCCGCCGAGCGCGTCCGAGATCTCGAACCGCTCCTCGTCCGTCCCGTCCAGCACCACGCCGACGGGGCCGGGGTACGGCGTGCCGTCCGGCTTGTAGCCCTGGAGCGTGGCCGTCGTCCCTTCCGTGTCGAGGTTGCGGACGCCGATGACCATCTGCGTCGCGAGCGTGGACGCCGCGAAGGGGACGCCCCAGTGGCGCGGCCCGAGGTCGAAGCTCTCGTCCGATCCTCCGCCGCCGCCTCCACACCCCGCCAGCGCCAGGACCCCGATCGCCGCGATCCATGCCGTGCGTCGCATGTCCGCCCTCCGGTCGGCCCCCGCCGACGCCGCAAGCGTAGCCCGGGCCGGCGTGAACGCGCGCGGTCGACCGGACACCCCGGTCCGGGGTGGGGGATTGAAGTTCGTGTTTTGTTCGTGTACCCTGCTGGCGTCCCGGCGCGGGAAGGGCCTCGCAGGGAAGTGCCCGATGGCGTTCGTCGTACCCGATCCCCGCCCGTCGGCGGGGGTCCGCGACCTGATGCTCGTCGACCTCGACGCGTTCTACGTCGGCGTCGAGTGCCGCAAGGACCCCTCCCTCGTGGGGCGGCCCGTCGTCGTCGGCGGCGTGCCCGGCGAGCGGGGCGTCGTCGCGTCGGCGTCCTACGAAGCCCGCGCGTACGGCGTGCGGGCGGGCATGCCGCTCGGGCGCGCCGCCGAGCTGTGCCCGAAGGCCGTCTTCCTCCACGGCGACCACGCCGACTACGCCGCGGCCTCCGCGGAGGTCTTCGCCGTCCTGCGCGAGTTCGCCCCGAGGGTCGAGCCCGTCTCCCTCGACGAGGCCTTCCTCGACGTCACGGGGTGCGAGCGCGTGCACGGCGTGCACGGGGCGGCGCGCGGCGCCGCCTGGCTCGACGCGGCGGAGGCGCTCCACCGCGAGGTGCTCGGGCGCACCGGGCTCGTCGTCTCCATCGGGATCGGCGGCACGAAGGCCGTCGCGTCGGTGGCCGCCGCGCTCGCCAAGCCCGCGGGCGCCTTCGAGGTGCCGCGCGGCGCCGAGGCGCGGTTCCTCGCGGGCCTGCCCGTCGAGTGCCTTCCCGGCGTCGGCCCGCGGACGCGGGAGACGCTCGCGCGGTTCAACCTGCACACGATCGGCGACCTCGCCCGCGTCCCCGAAGACCTGCTCGAGGAGACCTTCGGCCAGTCGGGCGTCGCCCTCTCGCGCCGCGCGCGCGGCCTCGACGACGAGGAGGTGGTCGACGGCCGGCCCGCGCCGAAGTCGATCTCGCGCGAGACGTCGTTCGCACAGGACACGGCCGACCGCGTCGTGATCGGCGGGATGCTGTCCTACCTGGCGCAGCGCGCCACGGCGGCGCTGCGCGCCGACGGGATGCGCGCGCGGGCCGTGGGGGTGCGGCTGCGCTACGCCGACTTCCGCACGACGGAGGCGCGCCGGCGCCTTCCCTCGCCGACCGACCGCGACCGCGACGTCCTCGACGTCGTCGAGGCGCTCTGGCCGCGCCGCTGGGACCGGCGCGTGCGGCTGCGGCTCGTCGGCGTGACGCTCTCCGACCTCGAGGTCGCCGGCCCGCGCCAGCTCGACCTCTTCGAGTCCGTCGAGGACGTGCCCGGCGGCGCGACGGAGGGCCGTCTCGACGCCGTCGTCGACGGGCTCCGCGAGCGCCACGGCTTCGGCGCCGTCCTGAAGGGCCGCGCGATCGACTGCCTCGCCCGGCTGCCGCACGACGCGCGGGGCTTCCGCCTCCGCACGCCCTCGTGCTCCGCATGACCGGCTTCGTCCACCTCAACGTGCACTCGGCGCACTCGATGCTCGCGGGGGCGTCGCGCGTCGAGGAGGTCGCGGCGCGCGCGGCCGCGCAGGGCCACGACACCCTGGCGCTGACCGACACGGACGCGGTCTACGGGATCCACGCCTTCCAGGGCTGCTGCGACGCCGTCGACGTGCGCCCCCTCGTCGGCGTGGAGCTGTCCGACGACGTGCCGCCGCCGCCCGAGGAGGGCCTCCCCGCGCGACGGGCCGTCCTCCTCGCGCGCGACGCCGAGGGCTGGCGCTCGCTCTCGCGGCTCGTCACGCGCCGCCATCTCGACCCGGCGTTCTCGCTCGCCGACGACCTGCCTCGCGAGGCCGCGGGCCTCGCCGTCCTCGTGCCGTCGCCCTCCCTGCTGCGCGCGCTCGCCGACGCGATGCCCGAGGGCGCGCTCCACGGCGAGGTCGTCGCGCACGCGCCGGCCGGGGCGCGCGAGGCGCTCGTCGAGGCGGCGCGGGCCGCGGGCCGCCCGCTCGCGGGCACGCACCGCGTCTTCTTCGACCGCCCCGCCCGCCACCGCCTCCACCGCGTGCTCCTCGCCGTGGGGCACCTCAAGCTCCTCTCCGACGTCGCGCCCGGCGCGACGGGGCGCGACGGGCGCCCCCTCGACCTCCTGCCCGAGGCGGCCTGCCTGCTCCCGCCGCGGGAGGCGGCGCGCGCGTTCCGCGACGTGCCCGGCGCCGCGGAGGCGACCGTCGCGATCGCCGACGCCTGCCGGTTCCGCCTCGAGCGGCCGCCGCGGCCGCGGCTCCCCGCGCTCGACCTCCCCGCGGGGGAGAGCGCCTACGGCCGGCTCGCCGCGCTGTGCATGGCGGGGCTCTCCGCCCGCTACCGCCCGCTGCGCCCCGACGTCCTCGCGCGGCTCGAGCGCGAGCTGCGCGTGATCGGCGACCTCCGCTTCGCCGACTACTTCCTGATCGTCCACGGGATGGCGTCCTTCGCGAAGCGCCGCGGGATCCCCACCGTGGGCCGCGGCTCGGCGGCGAGCAGCCTCGTCGCCTACGCGCTCGGGATCACCTCGGTCGACCCGCTGCGCTTCGACCTCCCCTTCGAGCGCTTCCTCTCGCCCGCGCGCGCCGACTGCCCCGACATCGACCTCGACCTCGACTGGCGCGGCCGCGACGAGGTGATCCGCTTCGCCTACGAGACGTACGGCGAGGACCGCGTCGCGATGATCTCGACGCACGTCACCTTCCAGGCCCGCGCCGCCGTGCGCGAGGTCGGCAAGGTCCTCGGGCTGCCCCCCACCGAGGTGGGACGGCTCGTCGACCACCTGCCCTGGCGGATCGGGTCCGCGCTCGACCCGGAGCGCCGCCCGCCCGAGCTCGCGGCCCTGGGCCTCGACCGCGAGCCCTGGCGGAGCCTCCTGCGCGCGGCCGCGGCGCTCGACGGGTTCCCGCGCCACCTGTCGATCCACACGGGCGGCATCGTGGTGGGCGACGGCCCGCTCGCCGACTCGCTGCCCCTCGAGCGCTCGGCCAAGGGGATCGTCGTCACGCAGATGGAGATGCGGGCCGTCGAGGCGCTGGGCCTCGTCAAGATCGACCTCCTGGGCAACCGCGCGCTGGCCGTCGTGGCCGACGTCGCGCGGCACGTCGCCGCCTGCGAGGGCGCGGCCCCCGACCTCGACGGCGTCCCGGAAGACGACGCGCCGGCCGCCGACCTGCTGTCGCGCGGGCGCACGCTCGGCTGCTTCCAGGTCGAGTCGCCCGGGATGCGCAACCTCGTCGTGCGCATGGGCGCGCGGACGCAGGAGGACGCGATGATCGCGCTCTCCCTGATCCGCCCGGGCCCCGCGGGCTCGGGGATGAAGGACGCCTACGTGCGCCGCCGGCGCGGCGAGGAGGCCGTCGCGGCGGTGCACCCCGCCTTCGACGCGCTGCTCGCGACGACGTACGGCGTGATGCTCTACCAGGAGGACGCGCTCCGCGTCGCCGCGACGGTCGGCGGCTTCGACCTCGCGCAGGCCGACGCGCTGCGGCGCGCGCTGTCGAAGAAGCGCGCGCCGGAGGACCTCCCGCGGATGGAGCGGGCCTTCGTCGAGGGCGCGGTCGCGCGCGGGGCGAGCGAGGAGGTGGCGTGCCACGTCTGGGGGCTCGTCCGCAACTTCTCGGCCTACGCCTACAACAAGGCCCACGCGGCGACCTACGCGCGCATCTCGTGGCAGGCGCTCTCGCTCAAGGCGCGCCACCCCGCCGAGTACCTGTCGGCGGTCCTGCGCAACGGGGCGGGCTTCTACCCGGCGCGCGCCTACGTGGAGGAGGCGCGGCGCCTCGGCTGCCGCGTCGAGCTCCCGTGCGTGAACCGCTCCGAGGTGGGCGCGACGGGCTGCCGCGCGGCGCTCCGGCTCGGGCTCGAGCAGGTGAAGGGCCTCCGGGAGGGCACGCCGGAAGACCTGGTCCGTCGGCGCGCGGCGGGGGGCCCCTTCGTCTCGCCGACCGACCTCCTCCTGCGCACGACGCTCGAGCGCGCGGAGTGCGAGCGCCTCGTGCTCGCCGGCGCCCTCGACGTGTTCGACCGCCCGCGGCCCGAGCTCCTGTGGCACCTCGCCCTCGACTTCGAGCGGTACGCGGAACTGCGGGGCCCCGACCCCGACCCGCGCGGCAGCCCGTCGCGCCCACCTCGGAGCGGTTCACGCACGGGAGCTCGACGCGGCAGCCGAGGCGCCGCGCCTCCTCCACGTAGGC
>DATLLK010000364.1:0-2428 GCA_035537895.1 Planctomycetota bacterium | reverse complement strand
CGCGAGAAGCCGCTCGCGTGGAACGACCGCCCCGCCTCGAGGAATCCCTCGGCCGCGCCGCCTGCCGGGTACATGCGGGCGTAGAGCCCCTCGAGCGCGCCCTCCTCCCACACGCCGCGGAACACGCGGTCGCCGAAGAGGAAGGCGCTTCGGACGACGACCCGGTCCCTCCCCCACTCGGGGAGCAGCTCCTCGATCCGCCGCAGGCCGTCGGCGAAGAGCTTGCGGATCCGCCGCAGGCGCATCGGGTAGTACCCGGAGACCTCCTCGAAGAGCTGCGCGTAGCGGCGCGGGTCCTCGAAGTGCTGGAACCGCACGACGGACTGGTGCTCCTCCATCAGGATGGAGGCCTCGTGGAAGATGTGGCTCGAGATCGTGTCGAGCGGCTCGACGACGCCCGCGTCGCGGAACAGGCCGTGCGCGAACCGCCGCAGCGCCTCGAGGCGCACGTCGCGCAGGTGCTGCAGGCGCTTCGTGTGGAACAGCCGCGCGAGCTCCTGCGGCGCCAGCATGAGGTCCTCGCGGTGGACCCCCGCGTCGCGCGCGAACCGCATGACGCGCGCCTCGTAGCGCTTGAAGATCCGGAGGAACGCCCGACGGCTCGCGTAGAACGCGACGAGGAAGTCCCAGACGAGGGGGCCGTTCACCGCCACGTGGGCGCTCCGGAGGGGCGTCCGGCACCCGGTCGCCGGGTCCCCCTGCCGCGCGGGTCCCGGCGCGCCACGGATAGCCGCCTACGCCCCGCCGTCGTCGAGCGCGTCGCGCGCCCATCGGACGCCGAGGACGAGCACGAGCGCGGCGAGGCCCACGTAGAGCACGACGCCCAGCGCGACGGCGGTGGCGAGCGTCAAGGACGCCTCCGGTGGCCGGCCCGCTCGCGCGGGGTCACTCCGCCGCGGCCGCGGGCGCCTTCTTGGCGGACTTGGCCTTCGCCTTCGCGGGGGCCGCCTTGGACTTCGACGCCTTCCCGGGCTTGCCGGCCTTCGCGGCGCCCTCCTCGGGCTCCTCGACGACCGCGACCGGCCGGTCGACGAACTCGAAGATCGCGAGCGGGGCGCGGTCGCCGATGCGGCGGCGCGACTCGTGCATGATGCGCGTGTAGCCGCCCGGACGGTTCGCCCGCGGGGCCACCTCGGCGAGCAGGCGCCGCAGCGCCTCGCGGTCGGTCACGTCGCGGGCGAGGAGCCGGACCTCGTGGAGCCACACGGCGTTGTTGCCCGCCTTCTTCGCGTCGAGCGCGTGGCGCGCGCGCGTGACGAGCTTCTCGACGAACGGGCGCACCGCCTTCGCCTTGGCCGGCGTCGTGACGATCCGGTCGTGGAGGAAGAGGTTGCGGGCCATGTTGCGCCGGATCGCCAGCCGGTGCTGGGTGTCGGCGTTCAGGACCCTGCCTGCGACGCGGTGACGCATGGAGCGCTAGCCCTTCTGCCCGCCCACCTCGGCCGCCTTCGTACGGAAGGCCAGGCCCAGGGAATGGAGCTTCTTCTCGACTTCCTTGAACGTGGTCCGGCCGAAGTTCTTGAGCTTCAGCAGGTCATCCTCGGTGCGGCCGACCAGGTCGCCCACGGTCTGGATGCCCTCGGACTCGAGGCAGTTGCTCGCGCGCACCGACAGGTCGAGCGAGGAGATGGGCATCGCGAGCTTGCGCTGGGCCTCGTCGCCGGGCGCCGCGGCGGCCGCGACGGGCGCCGGGGCGGCCGCGGGGCGCGCCGTGACGGCGGCCGCCGCGCCGGGGGCGGCGAGCTCGCGACCGACGTCGAAGAACTGGATGAACGGGTTCAGGTGCTTCCGGTAGACCTTGCCGGCCTCGACCAGGGCCATCTCCGGCGTGATCGTGCCGTCGGTCCACAGCTCGAGGATCAGGCGGTCGTAGTTCGTCATCTTGCCGACGCGCGTGTTCTCGGTGCGGTAGCGCACGCGCTGCACGGGCGAGAAGATCGCGTCGAGCGGGATCACCCCGATCTCGTTCTCCTCGCGGGCGTTCTCCTCCTGCGTCACGTAGCCGCGGCCCTTGCGCGCGTCGAGCTCGGCCTCGAAGGTCCGGTCCGTCGTCAGGGTGCAGATGACGAGGTCGCGGTTGACGATCTCGCAGTCGGGACCGCACTGGACGTCGGCGCCGGTCACGACGCCGGGGCCCCGCTTCTCGATGGTCAGGACCTTCGGGTCGTCCGTGTGGAAGCGGATGCGGAGCCGCTTCACGGCGAGGACGATGTCGGTCACGTCCTCCTTGACGCCCTCCATGCTCGAGAACTCGTGCTTGACGCCCTGGACCTTCATGGACGTCACGGCCGAGCCCTCGATCGAGGACAGCAGGACGCGGCGCAGGCCGTTCCCGACCGTCACGCCGTACCCGCGCTCGAACGGCTCGGCGACGAACTTCGCGTAGGTGTCGGTCCGGGTGGCCGGGTCCGCGACGACCTTCGTGGGC
>DATLLK010000363.1:0-5746 GCA_035537895.1 Planctomycetota bacterium | reverse complement strand
CGCGACGCCCTCGTCGACGACCAGTTCCGTGTTGCGAAACGTCGTCGGGCGCCGGCCGAAGAGGCGCTCGACGCGGTCGGCCTGGCGCACGACCTGCGCCCGGAACTCCTCCTCGTCGGCGAGGAAGGCGAGGCTGTGGTGGGACGTCTCGCCCAGGAACTCGACAGAGCCCGTGCGCGCGAGCCGGACGAACCCCTCGAGCGCCTCGGGCGCCCACCGCTCCATCTGGTCGATCGCCGTGCCGCTGAGCGAGAACGCGCAGCGGAACTTGCCCCGGGTGCGCTCGATCGCGCGCAGGAGGAGGGCGTTCATCGGCACGTAGCAGCGCTCGGCGACGCGGCGCACGATCCGCTCGTTCTCCGCGTCGTCGAACCACCGCGAGTCGACGCCGATGTCGAAGAACGTGTAGCGGCGCAGCCGGAAGGGCTGGTGGACCTGGAAGTAGGCGACGACGGAGGTCACGCGGCGACCTCGTCGTACACGTCGAGGACGAGCCGCGCGCGGACCTCCCAGCGCATGCCCTTCAGCTCCTCGCGGCCCTCCGACGTGAGGGCGACCTTCAGGGCCGGCCGCTTGATGACGGCGAGGATCTTGTTCGCGAGGTCCTCGACGTCCCAGTAGTCGACCTTCAGCGCGCTGCGCAGGATCTCCGCGACCCCGCTCTGGCGCGAGACGATCACGGGGACGTCGAGCGCCATCGCCTCGAGCGGGGAGATCCCGAACGGCTCGCTCACGCTGGGCATCACGTAGAGGTCGGCGAGCGCGTACATGCGCTCGACCTCGGCCCCCGACAGGAACCCCGTGAACCGCACGTGACGTGCGAGCCCCATGGAGGCCGCCCGCTCGACCATGCGCGGCAGCATGTCGCCCGACCCGCTCATCACGAAGCGCACGCCCGGCAGCGCGCGCACGACCCGTGCCGCGGCCTCGAGGAAGTAGACGGGGCCCTTCTGGTAGGTCACCCGCCCGAGGAAGAGCACGACGGGCTCCTCGATCGCCTTCGCGACGTGCCAGCCCTCGACCTGCTCCCGGCGGGTGACGGCGTTGTGCACGACGCGGATCTTCGCCGCGTCCGTCCCGTAGCGCGAGCGGACGATGCCCTCCGTGTAGTGGCTGACGCAGATGACCCGGTCCGCCGCGCGCAGCCCCTCCTGCTCGATCGCGAGGATCGCGGGGTTGGGGGTGGGCCCGCTGCGGTCGTGCTCGCACGCGTGGACGTGCGCGACGAGCGGGCGGCCCGACACGAGCTTCGCGGCGATCCCCGCCGGGTACGTCATCCAGTCGTGGGCGTGGATGACGTCGAACGTCTCCGTCCGGGCCACCTGCGCGACCACCTCCGCGTAGCGGCGCACCTCGGCGAGCAGGTCGGGGCCGTAGACGCCCGAGAGCCCCGCCGCGCCCCGCGCGACCTCGACGCGCCGGGCCGCGTCGCCCACGGGGGCGGGGGGCGCCGCGGGCGCGGGCGTCGACGGGACCGGCTCGTCCGGCCGCGCCGCGACCGGCGCGTCGAGCGCCGCGACGCGCGCGGCGTACGTCTCGCTCGTGAGGTAGGGGAGCAGCGCGCTGTCGATCGCGAGCACGCGCCGCTCGGGCGCGCGGGCCGGGCGTGCCTCGACCGCGGCGCGCGGCGCGACGTCGGGGGCGGGCTCGGGCCCGGGCTCCGGCACGGGCGGCACCGCCTCGACCTCGGGCGCCGGCGCGGGGACCTCGAGGGCCACCTCGTTCAACCCGAGGATCCGCACGGCGCCCTTGTCCTCGTCGCCGAAGGCGCGCGGGACGACGAAGGTCACGTCGACGCCGATCCGCGCGAGGCCGTGCGTCAGCCCGTGGCACGCGGTGCCCAACCCGCCGCTGATGTGCGGCGGGAACTCCCAACCGAGCATCAGCACCCTCACGGCCGGGCCTCTCGCAGCACGGCGTACGCGCGCACCACCTCCGCGTCGCTCCAGGCCTGCGCGAACGTCCCGCCCGGGCGGTGCGGCGGGTCGGCGTCGTACACCTCGGCCAGGTGCCCCAGCCCGAACGACTCCGTCTCGGGCGAAAGTCCGTCGAGGAGGGCCCGCAACCGCGCGACGACCGCGGGGCCGGACCCGTAGCCCGAAAGACTCGCCTCGACGAACGCGCCGAGGAGCCAGGGCCACACGGTGCCCTGGTGGTAGGCGCGGTCGCGGGTCACGACGCCGCCCTCGTAGCGCGGCCGGTACTGGGGGTGCGCCGGGTCCACGGTCCGCAGGCCCACGGGCGTCCGCAGGACGGCGTCGGCGGTCTCGACGACGTCGCGGATCTGCGCCGCGTCGAGCGGCGTCCACTCGAGCGCCGCCGCCAGGACCATGTTGGGGCGGATCGTCGCGTCCGCGCGCCCGTCGACCCACCCGTCGGCGAGGCGGCCGAGCGCGGGCAGCCAGTACCGCGCGAGGAAGGTCGCGGCGCTCCGCTGGGCCTCCGCGTAGAGCGTCCGCGCCGCGGCCGTGCCGTGCGTGCGCCCGACGAGGTCGGCGAGGTAGCGGCGCAGGAAGACCCACATCGCCGCGACCTCCACGGGGCCGCCGCCCCGCGGGGTCACGGGGACGCCGTCGATCCGCGCGTCCATCCACGTGTAGTTCGTCGCGTCGGTGCCCGCGCGCGGGAGGCCGCCCTCGTCGATGCGGCCGAGCGCGTTGCCCCGCTCCCAGCCGAGCACGATCGCGTGGAGCGCTTCGAGGAACGGCCCGCGCACGCGCGCGCCGCGACCGCCCGCCCGCTCGTACAGGCGGACCGCGCGCGCGAAGAGGAAGGGCGCGTCCACCGTGGCGTAGTCCTCCTTCGCCTCGCCGAAGCGGTTGGGGAAGAGGCCGTCGCGCAGGAAGGGGAGCGCCCCCTCGAGGACGTCGCCGCCCTCCTCGACGCGACCCCGCGAGAAGAGCAGTCCCGGGACGGAGAGGAACGTGTCGCGACCCCAGCCGTAGAACCACGGGAAGCCCGCCACGACCCAGGGAACGTCGCCGGTCGAGCGCGCGAGGAAGTGGTCGGCGCCGAAGGCCAAGCGTCCCTCGAGGCCCGGAGCGCTCGCGTTCCACGCGGCCTCCCGCTCGGCGGCCCGTTCGGCGAAGGCGGCCGCGGGGTCCTCGACGGGCGCGCCGGCGGAGGCCGCGACGACGACCTCGGAGCCCGATTCGAACGACAGCGTGAGCACGCCCGGGCAGAAGACGTCCTCGTGCCCCTCGTAGCCGCGCGCGATGTCGGTCGTGTGCTCGACCCGGCGGTACCAGACGGGGTCGGCGTCGAGCGACCACGGCGCGCCCGCCACCGTGAACTCGAGCGCCGGCATCTCGACGTAGGGCCGCGCGCGAAACCCGCGCGCCACGACGCTGACGCGCGGGTGGAGCGCGGCGTTCTCCATCGTGAGCGCGTCGGCGTCGCGGAAAGGGAGCAGCGGCCGCAGGCGCAGGCGCAGCGACCCGCCGCCGCCCTCGACCCGCCAGCGCACGAGCACGGCGTGCCGTCCGTGCGCCATCAGGACCTCGCGCGTGACGACCACGTCGCCCACGCGGTGGGTGGAGCGCGGCCAGGGCAGCGCCTCGAACCGCTCGAGCGACTGGTGCCCGTGCGGCGACCACAGCCCGGGGTAGCGGCCCGTCGAGAGCGGCACGTCGCGCCCGCGCACCTCGAGCGTCTCCTCGAAGCGCTGGAGGAAGACGTGACGGCGGGCCTGTCCCGGGTAGGGGGCGACGAGGAGGCCGTGCTGGCGCCGCGTCGGGCAGAAGGGGACGGTCAGCGCGGCGTAGCCGCCCGCCCCGTCCGTCTCGAGCCACTCGCGCGTGAGCGCCGTCGACAGGTCGTGGCAGGCGTCGCGCCCGAGCACGATCTCGCGCGGACGCAGGGCCGCCGGGGCCCGCTTCGCCGCCGGTGCGGGTGCCTTGCGCGTCACGATGGGTGTCCTGTCATTCCGATGCCACCGGTTCCCCTCGCGGTGGCGGAGGCGTGATCATGCCCGGACGCGCGCTCGCCGTCGACCTCACACAGCGTGACGACTCGCCCCGGCTCGCGTCGACCGGGGGGCCTCGCGTCCGGGCTGGAACGTCCCCGCCCGCCGCGGGGCCCGCACGCCGCCCGCGCTACGTGAGCTCCAGGGCGTAGCCGAACTCCGGCGACTGGTCCGGGTCGTTGCAGATGCGCTCGCCCATGACCTGGAAGCCGGCGAGGGCGTAGAGGCGGTGGGCGTCGGTGAACCGCTTGTCGGACCAGAGGATCGCCCGCGTGCACCCCCGCTCGCGCGCCCAGCCGATGAAGCGGTCGAGCAGCGCGCGCCCGACCCCGCGGCCGCGATGGCGGTCGTAGAGGTAGAGGCGCTTCAGCTCCGCGACGCCGTCGTGGCAGGTGCCCCCGACCGTGCCGATCACCTCGCCGCCCTCGACGGCCACCTCGAACAGGGCGTCGGGCGGCACGTAGGCCTTCTCGGGGTGGAGGACGTCCCAGTGGTAGCCGCGCGGGTCCCACGTGAACCGGAACTCGCGGTAGACGTGCTCGATCACCTCGGCGGGCCCGTTGCCGTGGCGGAGACGGTCGTAGGTCTCGAGCGTGACGCCCGGCGGCAGGCCGCCATGGGCCTTCTGTCCCGCGCTCATGCGGTCAGCACCCGGTCGCCGCGGACGCGGCGA
Source organism: Planctomycetota bacterium (assembly GCA_035537895.1). GTDB lineage: Bacteria > Planctomycetota > PLA2 > PLA2 > JAEUHO01 > DATLLK01. The sequence goes on along the minus strand of DATLLK010000363.1, from coordinate 1,109 downwards.
CGCCGGTCCGCTCCGTCGACACCGGCGCGGTCGGCGACGAGGCCACGGGCTCGAGCCGCGCGACGATCAGGGAGACGTCGTCCTCGAACTTGCTCGCGCCCTGGAAGTCGGACAGGTCCTGGAGGATGTCCCCCGCGACGAGCGCGGGCGGCAGCCCGCCCAGGTTCTCGAGGACCCGGCGCAGGCCGTCCTCGCCGAGGATCTCGCCGTCTTCCTTGCCGGGGATCTCGAAGAGGCCGTCCGTGAACAGCACGAGGCTGTCGCCCGGCTCGAACGTCGTCGAGTCCATGGGGCGCTCCGAGTCGAAGACGTCGGCGTCCATCCCGAGGAGGCGGTTCGGCGTGCTGAGCGACTCGACGGTCCCGCCGGCGCGCAGGAGCAGCTGGGCCGGGTGCCCGGCCGTCGCGTAGTCGATGCGCCGCTTCGTCAGGTCGATGCGGAACGCCGCGAAGGTCAGGAAGAAGTACGTGTCCTTCAGGATCTCCATCGCGCGCCGGTTCACCTCGTCGATCATCTGCACGGGGTTGCGGTCCTGGAGGGCCAGGCGGCGCACGACGCCGTGGATGCGGCTGACGACCATGCCCGCGGCGACGCCGTGCCCGGACACGTCCGCGATGCAGATGTGGACGACGTCGGGCTTCGGGCTGTCGACCAGGATGTAGTCGCCCCCGACCCACGACGAGGGGACGTGCCGCACCACGACCTGGAGGTCGGGGCGCAACAGGTCGTGCGGGATCAGCGTGCGCTGGATCGCCTGGGCGAGCTTCATCTCGGCGGTGATCAGCTTCTTCTCGCTCTCGAGCTGGTCGCGCAGCTTCCGCTCGATGAGGGCCTCGCGGGTCGCGAGCTCGGCGCGGGCTTCGTGGCGCAGCGCGTCCTCGCGCTCGAGCCATGCGACCCGCCCCGCGGCGCCGAGCACGAGGCCCCAGGCGGCGGGCGCGAGCAGGGCGAGGAGGGACATCCAGGGGGGCACGCCGGCGCTGAAGGAGAGGATCGGGATGGGGATCGCGAGCGCGGCTCCGAGCAGGAGGGAGGGGTTCCTGCGGACGTCGAAGGTCCGGGGGTCGGTCAGGGCCCGGAGCAGGGAGCGAATCCAGGTCCGCCGCCTG
>DATLLK010000362.1:0-9676 GCA_035537895.1 Planctomycetota bacterium | reverse complement strand
GCACGAAGGGACTGGCGGGCGCGGGCGGCGTCGCGGCGGCGCCTCCGCCGCCGACGACGACGGGCGCCGGTTCGCGCCCGCTCCTCCCGTCGGACGTGCCGGAGCGGTTCTTCCCGGTGGGGGCGGGGTCGGCGCAGTTGCCCATCGAGTACCGGCCGACGGTCCTCTCCCTCTCGCGGATCCACTACGTGGACGCGAAGGCGGGTCTCGACTCGTGGGTTCCCGTCGGGGCGTGGGCGCCCGTCGCGCCGGACGGCAGGGACCCATGGGAGGGGGGACAGGCCTTCGAGGGCGAACCGGTCCTCGAGAAGGACCCCGCCGCGGGCGCGCGCTTCGCGGCGCTGCCGCCCAACGCAGCCAACCCGAGGACGTACGCCGCCTGGCGCGCGTCGCTCGAGGCGTGGCTGTTCCGCACGCAGGCCCTGCGGATGTGGCGGTGCCCCGCGCGCAGGGAGTCGAGCCGGCCGGGCGAGACCGAGGGCGACTTCCGCGTCCGCCTCGCGCAGAGCGGGCGCGAGGAGCGCGACCGGGCCGTCGAGGCCCTGCGGCAGAAGTACGCCTCGAAGGTGCGCGCGCTCGAGGACCGCGTCCGCACCGCGGAGGATCGCGTCGGGCGCGAGAAGGACCAGGCGAGCCAGGCGAAGATGCAGAGCACCCTCTCCTGGGGAGCCGCGATCCTCGGGGCGGTCCTCGGCGGGCGGCGGTCGCTCGGCGGCTCGATCTCGAAGGCGGGGACGGCGGCCAAGGGCACCGCCCGCATCGGGAAGGAGGCGCAGGACGTCGCGCGGGCGGAGGAGGGGGCGGACGTCCTGCGCCGACGGCTCGACGACCTGCGGCGCGAGGTCGAGGCGGAGGTCGAGCGGATCCAGGCCGCGGCCGACCCCGCGGGCATCGTGCTCGAAGAGGTCCGCGTGCCGCCTCGCAAGGGCGACGTCGAGGCCGGGCCCGTGACGCTGGTCTGGACGCCGTACGGCACGGGACCCGACGGGGCGCCCGCGCCCGCCTGGTAGGAGCCCGCGCGCCGTCAGTCGGCGCCCGGCGCCGTCCCGAGCGCGTCGCGCACCGCCGCGAGGAACTCGCGGGCCGTGCGGCCGTCGGCCTCGGGCGCGTAGCCGCAGCGCAGGTCGTCGAGCGCCCGCGCGAGTGCCGCCTCCGACCGCGCGGCGGCGAGGAGGCGCGTCACCTCCCGCGCCGCGGCCGCGCGATCCGCGGCGGAGACCTCCCCCGCGTAGCGCCGCACCGCGTCCTCGGGACGGGGGCCCATCGTGTCCCAGTCCTGGTTCACGTAGGCGGCGAAGAGCCGGCGCAGTCGCGGGTAGCGATCGGAAGCGCGGCGGCTCATGGCGTGGTCACGTAGGCGGTGTGGATGCGGAACCCCTCGGGAAAGCGCCGCGAGGGGGCGAGGACCACGACGACGGTGCGGCCCGCGACCGCGCGGCCCGCGTCGCGGCGCCAGACCGTGCCGACGTCGCGCTCGAGGCGGGCCTCGAAGTCCTGGAGACCCTCCGGTCCCCGATCGAGCCAGCGACGGATCGCATCGCGCCGAAGGCGCAGGACGTCCGCCACCGCCCGGTCGGCGGTCGGAAGGTCCGGGAAGGTCGAGACCTCGCGCTTCGCCTCGCTCGCCGCGCGGCGGCGCAGGTCGTCCGTCGAGAGGCCGACGTGGCGTTCGATCGTGTGGGCCCCGCCGAGGCCCTCGTGCGCGCGCAGGCTCCCGCCGGGCACGCCCTCGGCGAGAGGCCCGGCGGGGGCCGCGCCGGGAGGACCGCCAGGCGCCCCGGGACCGGAGGGGTCGCGCAGGAGCCAGACGGCGAGCCCGATCGCCACGAAAGCGAGCAGAGGCGTCCACCGGCGAACGTCCAGCCGGGGCGGGCTCGGCGCGCGGGGTCCCTGCGGGCGCGCGGTGTCGCGCGTCGCCGGAGGCGTCCCGCGAAGAGCCACCCGGGGCCTAGGAGGCGAGGGCGGCGTCGAGCTGCTTCGCGATCTCGCCCTTGGGCTTGATCCCGATCAGGCGCGCGCGCTCCTTGCCACCCTTGAAGATGAGGAGGACGGGGATGCTCGAGATGCCGTAGTGGGCCGGGACTTTCGTGTGCTTGCCGATGTCGAAGTAGTGGACCTTGACGCGCCCGGCGTAGGTCTTGGCGAGGTCCTCGACGACCGGCTTCAACGCCTTGCACGGGCTGCACCACACGGCGCCGAAGTCCACGAGGACGGGCACGTCGCTCTGGAGGACATCGGCTTCGAACTGGGCGTCGGTCGTCTCGGGAAGGGCCATCGCGACTCCATCGGGGAGGGGAGGAGGCGCCCACTCTACCGGCCGAGGGGACGCGACCCCCGTCCGTCGCGGGGCCCGACCGGGGGACGAGCGACCCGGTGCCGTTCGGCCGTCGGCGCCTCGGGGGAGGGTTAGCATTTTCCTGTCGCGGCATGTTCGCCCGCGAGATCCCCTGGTGAGGTGCGTCGATGACATTGCGATCTCTCCCGCTCGTGGCCGGTGCCCTCCTCGTCGCGGCCGTCGCCGCGCGCGCCGCCGACCCGAAGACGTACAAGGTGCGGTTCGACGACGTCTGGACCGTGGGCGCCGTGGTGACCCGCGAGTCCCGCGAGACGGAGTCCACCGAGGTCGTGGTGCGCGACGCCGACAAGGTCGTCGAGGAGCAGAAGGGCTCCGTGACGACGGTCGTGCGCCTGGTCGAGAAGTGCCTCGCGGCCGAGGAGGGCAAGGCGACCCGGCGGCTCGTCTACTTCGCCTCCTGGAAGGTCGCCGGCGAGGGCTCGCAGGGGGCGCTGAAGGACGACAGCCTGACGGGGACGCACGTCGAGGTCTCGGGGCAGGGCCCCGCGCGCGCGTGGAAGGTCCTGACGCCGGGCAAGGAGGTCTCCGACATCGCCAAGGCATGGCTCGGGAAGAAGTACACGGGCCCCGCGGCCGAGGACGCCCGCGCGCTCCTCGCCTCGAAGGACGCCGTCGCGCCGGGCGCCTCGTGGAGTCCGGACATCGACCTGCTGGTGAAGCAGTTCGGAGCCGCGATGGACGCGGACCCCGCCGAGTCGTCCGTCAAGGTCACGTTCGTCGAGGTGCAGCCCGGAGAGACCGGGGAGTTCGGGAAGTTCGCGATGGAGATGGACTTGGCGACCCGGTCGCTCCAGGGGCGCAAGGGTCGCATCCCCTGGCAGGACGGGGGGCGGCTGAAGCAGAAGGGCGTCCTCGTGCGCAACCTCGCGGACGGCGCCTTCGACGAGGAGCGGGCCATCGAGACGTCGCTCGCCGGGACGGCCAACGGCGGGGAGAGCGTGCGCATCTCCTTCAAGCACAAGTCGAGCCTCCAGGAGGCGGCGGGCGTCGGCGGCGAGATGCCCGCCGGCCCGGTCTCGACGTCCCCCTCGCCGGTCCTGCCCCCCGACAAGCCCTCGAAGTAGCCCCGCTCTCGAGCGCGGTTCCCGCGGCCCGGCGGGGCCGCGACGCCGGTGAGTGACCTCGGACACCGCGGGTCGGTGTTGGCGGGCGGGGACCGTCAGACGTAGTCTGCCCGGCGATGATCCGGATCGGCATCGACGAGGCGGGGTACGGGCCGTTGCTCGGTCCCCTGGTGGTCGCGGGCGCCGTGTTCCGCGTCGCCGACGACGGGACCGACCTGCGCGAGCGCCTCCGCGGGGTCGTGTGCCGCGCGCGAGGCAAGCGCCCGACCGAGGCGCTCCCCGTGGCGATCGACGACAGCAAGGAGGTCCACGGGCGCTACGGCGTCGAGGGGCTCGCGCGCGGCGTCGCCGCGATGGTCGTCGGCTCGGGGCGCGCGTCCCCGACCGACCTCGTCGACTGGCTCGAGCGCTTCGGGGACCGGCCGCCCGCGGCGTTCGCGGCGGACCCGTGGTTCCACGAGCCGGCCCGCGAGCGCGTCGCCGCCTGGGACGCGCCGCCCGGCTTCTGCGAGCGGTTGAAGCTGCGCGGCGTCGAGCCGCGCGGGATCACGGTCTCGCCGGCGACGGCGGCGGAGCTGAACGAGGCCTTCGAGGCGACGGGCAACAAGGCCCGCGTGCTCTTCCTCGCGACGGCCGCCCTCCTCGTGCGCCTCCTCGCGGAGCACCCGGGCGAGGACGTGACGGCCGTCCTCGACCGCGAGGGCGGGCGCCTCGACTACGGGCCGCTGCTCGCCGGGGTCTTCCCCTTCCAGGGCCTCGAAGAGGAGCGCGCGCCGCCGGGCGAGGCCTGGTACCGCCTGCGCGAGGGCGGGCGCACGGTCCGGCTGCGGTTCGTCACGAAGGGCGACCGCGTGGACCTCGCGACCGGGCTCGCGAGCATGGCGGCGAAGCTGACGCGCGAGCTGTTCATGGGACGGCTCAACGCCTGGTTCGCGGACCGTCGGCCGGGCCTGCGTCCGACCGCCGGCTACGTCGACGACGGCCGCCGATTCCTCGCCGATGTCGCCGACGTCCTCGAGAAGGAACGCGTCGACCACCGACGCTTCGTACGTCAACGGTAGAGGGGGCGCCCCCAGGTCGGGAGATCCGGTACGTACGGGCCCGCTTCGGGGCCCCGTGCGGCGCGGCCTCTCGCGCGATTCACAAATTGGGGGATCAAGGAAGTACGGGCCCGCTTTCGGGGCCCCGTGCGGCGCGGCCGCTCGCTCACGGATCGAGGGATACGCGTCGCTCGCGGCCGCGAGGGCGCGCCCCGCGAGCGCGAGTACGTGATCGCCCCTCGCGCGGGTCCACGAAATCGGGCCCGACCGACCAGGCGAGTCGCACCTCGCCCAGGGACGCCCCCGACAGACTCGACCAGGCGAGTCGCACCTCGCCCAGGGACGCCCCCGACAGACTCGATAAGGGGAGTCGGGCCTTGATCGGGGGCGCCGGTCGTGGCGTCACTCGTACGCGCCGAGGCGGAGGAACGCTTCGCGGACCTGGGCGGCCAGCGCCTTGCGTCCCGTGGGCCCCTCGAGGCCCTCGGTCGGGATCGGGTCGCCCACGACGAGCTCGACCGTGCCCGAGCGCTGCGGGAACCACGAGCCCTTCGGCATGATCTCCCTCGTCCCGCGGACGAGGACCGGCTGGACGGGCACGTGCACCTCGAGCGGCAGCTGGAGCGCGCCGGGCTTCAAGGGCTGGAGGCGGCCGTCGCGCGTGCGCGTGCCCTCCGGGAAGAGGACGGCGGTCAGCTGGTGACGGCGCATGCGGCTCGCGGCGCGCTGCGCGAGGTCGAGCGCCTGGCGGGGGTCGTCGCGGCGCACGGCGAAGTGGCCGCCGAGGTGGATGAACCACCCGATGAAGGGGATCCAGGCGAGCGTGTGGCGCGCCACGAAGCGCAGCTGCCCGTCGAAGGCGACGAACAGCGCGGGGATGTCGAGGTAGGAGGCGTGGGTCGCGACGAGGACGCGCGGCTCCGACGGGCGCAGCCGCTCCGCGCCGGTCACGACGAGCCGCGCGCCCGCGACGCCGAGGATCCCGCGCGCCCAGAGGCGCGCGACCGAGTGGGTCACCCGGCCGCGCCCCGGGTCGAGGAGCAGGGCCAGCGCGGCGGCGAGGAAGCCCAGCGCCGACGTGACGACCGCGAGGATCGAGAAGGTGACCGCCCGCAGGAGGCGCATCGGTTCCTAGAACAGTCCGACGATGTCGCCGCGCTCGTCGAGGTCCACGTTCTCGAGGCCCGGCCGGCTGCCGAGCCCGGGCATCGTCTTCATCTCGCCGCAGAGCGGGTAGAGGAAGCCGGCGCCCGCCGAGAGGCGGACTTGCCGGATCGGGAGCCGCCAGCCCGTCGGGCGGCCCTTGCGCTCCGGCTCCGCCGTGAGCGAGAGGTGCGTCTTCGCCATGCAGATGGGCAGCGCGCCGTAGCCCAGCTTCTCGTAGCGGGCGACGTCGGCCTCGGCCTCCTCGGAGAAGTCCACGCCGTCGGCCCCGTACATGCGCCGCGCGATCGCGTCGATCTTCTCCTTCACGGGCGCCTCGAGCGGGTAGAGGAAGCGGAACTTCCCGCCGCCCTTCTCGCAGGCCGCGTCCAGCGTGGTCGCGAGCGCGCGGCCGCCCTCGCCTCCCTTGGCGAACACCTCGGAGACCTCGGCCCCGAAGGCGCCCGCGCCGAGCGACCGCTTGCGGATCAGGTCGTGCTCGCGGTCCGTGTCCGACGGGAAGCGGTTGATCGCGACCACCGCCGGGATCCCGTGCGCCCGCACGTTCTCGATCTGCTTCTCGAGGTTGCCGATGCCCGCCTCGAGGGCGGGGAGGTCCTCGCGCTCGAGACCCGGGTCGAGCGGCTTGCCCGGCACGATGCGGAACCGGCCGCTGTGCATCTTCAGCGCGCGCACGGTCGTCACCACGACCGCGGCGGTCGGCGTCAGGCCCGACGCGCGGCACTTGATGTTGAAGAACTTCTCGCAGCCGATGTCGGCCCCGAAGCCCGCCTCCGTGAGGACGTAGTCGGCGAGCGGGACGGCGAGCCGGTCGGCCACGATCGAGGAGTTGCCGTGGGCGATGTTGGCGAACGGCCCCGCGTGCACGAAGCAGGGCGTGCCCTCCGTCGTCTGCATGAGGGTCGGCTTGATCGCCTCGCGCAGGATGACCGCCGCCGCGCCCGCGCACTTCGCGTCCTCGGCGGTGACCGCGCTGCCGTCGGGGCGGTAGCCGAGGACCACGCGCCCGATCCGCGCGCGCATGTCGGCCAGCCCGTCGGCCAGCGCGAGGATCGCCATCAGCTCGCTCGCGACGGCGATGTCGAAGCCCGTGCGGCGCGGCACCCCGTTCTCGTCGCCGCCCAGCCCGATGAGGACGTCGCGCATCGCCCGGTCGTTCACGTCCGACACGCGGCGCCAGGTGACGCGCGCCGGGTCGAAGCCGAAGCGGTTCTTGAGCAGGATCGAGGAGTCGACGTGGGCGGCGATGAGGTTGTGCGCCGCCTGCACCGCGTGGATGTCGCCCGTCAGGTGGAGGTTGAACTCCTCCATCGGGACGACCTGGCTCCATCCCCCGCCGGCCGCGCCGCCCTTGATGCCGAAGAGCGGGCCCATCGAGGGCTGGCGCAGGCAGGTGAAGACCTTCTTGCCCAGCTTGGCGAGCGCGAGCGACGCGCCGATCGTGTGGACGGTCTTCCCCTCGCCGAGCGGGGTCGGCGTGACGGCGGTCACGACGACGTAGCGGCCGGCGGGGCGGCCCTTCAACCGCTCGATCGCCGAGAGGGCGACCTTCGCCTTGTAGTGGCCGTGCGGCTCCACCTCCGTGGGCAGGAGGCCCGCGCGCGCGGCGATCTCGCCGATGGGCTTCAGGGCGACGGACCGCGCGATCTCGAGGTCGTTCTTCATGGGTGTCCGTGGGGGGGGCCGCGTCCCGTCGCCGCTCGGGTGCGGCCTCCCGGCGCCGTCACCGCGGCCGGAGGGGGCGTCCCGCCCTCTCCGATCCGTCGGCGCCTGCCCGTAGCCCGCCGCGGTCGCGGACTCTAGCAGGCACCCATCGAAGGTCGACCCGCCGGGGGTGCGCCCTCCGGAACAGGGCGCGCCGCGCCCTCCGGCACCTGCCCGCGCCGAGCGGAGAAACAGCGACGGCCCTTGAGCGCAACTCGAGGGCCCCCGGCCTCGCGCCCAGCGGAGAAGACGCCTCGCGCCGAGCGGAGAAACAGCGACGGCCCTTGAGTGGAACTCAAGGGCCGTCGTGTCACCGGAGTCGGACCGGGGGAGTGCCAGGAGGAGCACGTCACCGGTCCGACCCGCGGAGCATACCAAGAAGGCCTAGGCATCCGAAAGCCCCCGTCGGACCGGGGGGGCCCCCTGTCAGGTCGGGATCTCGCCCCGCATCGGGCAGGCGCAGGGCGTCCTGCCGCAGGTGGGGCAGCCGGCGAGGTAGGGGCCCGCCGCCGCCGCGAGGTCGACCCCCGAGAGCGAGGCGAGGGTCGTGAGCCAGGCGAGGACGTCGCCGAACTCCTCGCGCAGGTTCTCCGGGTCGCCCTTCTTCAGCGCGCGCGCGAGCTCGCCCACCTCCTCGACGAACCAGAGGAACGTGCCGCCCAGCCCGCGCCGCCGGTCGCGCTCGAGGAAGGCCGCCTCGATCGCCTTCTGGAGCTCGCGCAGCGTCGGGTCCGCCACGTCACTTCAGCCGCTTCACGGTCGAGATCGTGATGTCGTCGTTCTGGGCCGTGTTCATGTGGAACGCGTCGATCGCGCCGCCGACGAAGTTGACGAAGGCCTGCGAGTTCATCGGCGCCTTCTGCTGGATCGTCTCGTAGAGGCGCTTCTCGCCGAACTCGTCCCCCGCCTCGCTCTGGACCTTCAGCGCGCCGTCGGTGTGCAGCACGAGGCGGTCGCCCGCGCCGATGTCCACGTCCACCTCGGTGAGGGAGCGGTCGAACACCGGGCCCGAGTCGAGGCCCAGCGCGATGCCCTCGGGGTTGACGATCGCCGTCTTGCCGAGCTTGCTGCGGAAGACGACGAGCGGCAGGTGCCCCCCGCTCGCGACCTTCGCCGTGCCCGACTCCGTGTCGATCACGACGTAGAGCGCGGTGACGTACTGCCCCTGCGAGAGGTCGGAGGCCAGCAGGCCGTTCACCTTCATCAGGACCTCGGCCGGCGAGAGCACGCCCGGGGCGACCGCGTGCACGTAGGCCCGCGCCATCGACATCACGATCGCGGCGGCCGCGCCGCGCACGGAGGTGTCCATGATGATCACGCCGAGGTGCGTGTCGTCGATGCGGAAGTAGTCGAAGTGGTCGCCGCCGATCTCGAAGCCCGGCTTGAAGAGGGTCTCGACCTCCCACGCCGGGATGCGCGGCGGGTTCTTCGGCATGAGGCCCAGGTGGATCTGGGCCGCCATCCCCTGCTCCTTGTCGATGACCTCCTGGAGGTCCGACATCTCGTGCTGCGAGCGGAACTTCAGGTTGGCCACCATCCGCTCGACGCTGCGCGCGATGGCGTTCGCCTCGGGCCCGTGGGCCTGGATGCGGCGTCCCGGGTCGCCCGTCGAGCCGAGGCGGTCGAGCTCGCGCGCCAGCGCGCGCACGGGCTTGCCGTGGGCGGACGCGAGCATCCACCCGAGGCCGCCCACGAGCAGCGGCCCGAGCACGAGCATCACGAGCCCGAGGGCGCTCCCGCCCCCGCCGCCCCCGCCGGAGGCCGGCGTCGGCATCGCGAGGAAGGCCGTGCCGGCGGCGCCGGCCGGCGCGTGGAAGACCGTCACGGCGGTCGAGCCGAGCTTGCCGGCGAAGCTGCCCGCGCTGCGGTCGACGCCCGCGGGCGTCGCGGGCAGGTCGGGCGCGCCGTCGCTCCGGGCGACGACGCGGCCCTTGTCGCCGCCCGTGCGCAGCCACGCGGCGCTGACGTCGTAGCCGCCCGCCGAGGACGGACGCGAGAGGCGGCCGGGGCGGTCGCCCGTCGCGGGCTTCGCGCCCGACGCGCCGCCGGCGCGCTCGAGCTCCTCCTGGAGCTTCAGCAGCTGCTCGCGACGCTGGCGCAGCGGGCGCGCGACGTCCTCGTCCTTCTCGGTCTGCGCCTTGACGATCTGCGCGGTGACGTCGTCGACCAGCTTCTTCACGTCGGCCGAGACGGAACGGCCGGCGGCGGCCGACCGGAGCACGCCGGTCACCGCGACGAGGCGGTTCTGCGCCTCGCGGCCGAGGTTCAGCTCCTTCAGCTGGATCTCGAGGTCGCCCGCGAGCGTCTCGATCGCCTTCCCCGCGGGGTTGGCGCCCGACGCGGTGACC
>DATLLK010000361.1:0-2970 GCA_035537895.1 Planctomycetota bacterium | reverse complement strand
CGCCCATCCCGCGTGATGCACGCGCTGTTGCCCATGCCGGGCATGTCGAACCGACGCACGACGGCTCCCGTCTCGAGGTCCCAGAGCAGGACGACGTCCCCCAGGCTGCCGGCGATGACGGCGCGTCGGCCGTCGGGGGTGAACCCCACGTGGTAGATCGTGCCGTTGCCGGGCTCGAGCGAGCGGAGGACCTCGTGGGACTCGAGGTCCCACAGGCGTACGGTGTGGTCGTAGCCCCCCGACAGGACCCTGTGCCCGTCGGGGCTCACTTCGACGTCCGACACGCCGCCCGCTCCGGCGCCCACGAGTTGGGCGAGCACGCGACCGCCGTCGACCTCGCGTACCACGATCACGCTGGACTCGCCGGCCGACACCACGCGTCGTGCGTCGGGGGTAAAGGCCACCGCGTAGATGGGCTCGTCGTCCCTCCAGCGCGCCGGCGTTCCGATCCTCGCGAGCGGCGCCCAGGTGGGAAGCGCATCCCCTGAAGCCGCCTGCCCCTCGTCCGGCTCCTCCGGGACCTGCACCGACTCCTTCGGCTCCGCTGGATCCGGGTCCGCTGCACGCGCCCCAGGGACGACCTCGGTGCCCGTCGAAGTCGTAGCGCCCGAGATGTCTGCTCGCGCCGCGGGCCGCGCGGCCAACGTCCCGTTCGGATCCGGATCCCCGCGCTCCGTGGGCGTGCCGGGCGGCGTGCTCCCGGCAGCGGAGTGGGTGTCGGTCGCCCCGCGGAGCGCGGCCGCGATCCAGACGCCCCCTCCGAGGAGTGCCAGCACGGCGGCGGCCAGCAGGACGACACCCCGTCCCGTGCGACCCCGCCCGGCAGGGGGCATCGACCCGTCCATGCGGCCCATGCTACGTCGAACGCCCTCGCCGCTTGGCGGTTCGTGAACGGTCGGGACCGCTGCCGCCCGAGCGCCTTCAGGTCACCGGCCCCCGTCGGCGTCCGGAGCCCGGGGCGGCGGCGTGGCGAGGGGGTCGAAGACGATCCGGAGGGGATCGGTCTCGTCGACGCCACGCTCCGGCGTCGTGTACGACGCGCGGTCCTTCCACACGCTGAGGCGGAAGCGGTGCCATGGCGGAGGCAGGGTGCAGGTCCCGTCGGAGCTCGTGCGCGCGGTGCTGCCCCACAGGTGCGGCCGGGGCCGGCCTGCGGCGTCCAACGGCTGCGTCGGCGCGATCTCGATGCGTACCTCCGCGTCCACCACGGGCTCCCCCCGCGGATCGACGACCTGAATGGACAGGCGCGGCGCCGCGCGAATCGGCACGGACACGCGCTGGCCGTCCTCGACGACGCGGACGTCGTCCGCCCACGTGCACGCATCCATCGCCGTGACGCGAAGGGCGACCTCGCCGTGGGGGAGTTGCAACTCGAACGTCGCATCCGAGAGCTTCGGCGGCGTGGCCAGGCGCAGGATGACCGGCTTGCCGGAGCGATCCCGCCCGTTCGCCTCGACGTGGACGCCCCGAGGCGTGTCGGCCTCGGGGAAGACGAGGACGACGCGCGCCCACTGCGCGTCGGCTCCCCGCAGGACGACGTCGGTCGCGGGCGCGACCACGCGCACGGTCCCGGGACCCGCGTTCTCGTCCGAGAGCCCCACGATCGAGACCACGTACTCCGTTCCTGGCACGCAGCCGTCCAGGCGGAAGCGGCCCGTGTCGTCCGCGAGCGCGTTGGGAGGGTTGAACTTCGTGCGCTTCTCGTCATAGGGGTTGGGGCGTCCGAGGGGCATGGCGCGGATCCTGTGGGCCGCCCCGTCGGTCCGGGCCGCCACGCCCTCGATCCGGCCCTCGATCGTCGCGCGGCGCAGGAGCGTGACATCGACGCGTGGCGCCGCCGGCTCGAACTCAACGCGCCGCAGGAACCAGCCATCCGCGGAGACCGTCAGCTCCTCGCTCCCCGAGGGCACATCCCGAAGGTCCGCGATCCCCGCGCCGTCCGTCGTGGCGGCGCAGACGGAGTCCACGAAGACGCCGCCAAGCGGCGGCGAACCGCTCTGGAGCGAGGCGACGCGCGCGCCCGGAACGGGTGCGCCCTCCGGATCCGAGACGCGCACGCTGAGCGAACGGCCGGGCACGAGCACCAGCTTGATCTCTCCTGGAGCATCGCCCGGTCCGATCTGCGTGCTTGCCCAGCCGCGCGCCGGCGCGAAGGCGACGACGTCGACGCGCGTGTCGAGGCGAAGGCCCTCGACCTCCGCGACGCCCGAGGCGTCCGTCGTCCGCTCGGGGGCCAGGCGCACGGCGGCGCTCGCGTCGAGCGCGTACGTCGGGCGCGAGTCGAGGAGCAGGACCTGCGCGCCGCCGACCGGTGCGCCCGCGCCGTCGAGCACGAGGACGCGCAGCCTTCGAGCGCGCGCCATGGGGATCTCGATGGGCTTCGACGGGTTCGCTCCGTAGACGAACCGGATCGCTTCCGCATAGCCCTTCGCCCGGACGACGAGGAACTCGACGCCTGCCGTATCCGCGTCCCCATCGAGAGCGGGGACCGGAAGACGGGCCGCTCCGTCGTCCCCCGTTCGCACCGGGCCCGCCTGATCCGCGCCGAACGGCACGACCTCGGCTCCGGCAAGGGGCGCGCGCGTCGCGGCGTCCGACACGCGGACCTCGAGCGCGAACGGCGCGCGCAGGCGCACCTCGACCGGCGTGTCGGTCCGCACGACCCGTACGGCGCCGCGCAGCGCGCCGGACCGCGCGACGACCCACGATGGATCGGTGGCGTGGTCGACGGCGTTGAGGCGCGCGCGTCCGCCCGGCGCGCGCACCGTCTCGACGGTCGCGCCCAGGCAACGCAGTTCGACGACGGCCTCGGTCACGGGCTCACCGGCAGGCCCGAGCACGAGGACGTCCACGGCGATGCCCCCTCGCAGGACGATCGTGCCGTCGGCCGGCACGTCGGCGAGCCGCACGTACGCGCGGGAGTAGTCACGGGAATCCCAGGCGAGGACGGACGCGTGTTCCGCCGTAGGA
>DATLLK010000360.1:0-2962 GCA_035537895.1 Planctomycetota bacterium | reverse complement strand
CGGTTGAGGGTGGTCGTGTATCCGTCGATCTCCCCGCCCGACCCGCCGCGCTCGATCGCCAGCGATCTCACGCTGACGGCGGTGGCGGTGAACAGCCACGGCCGCCGAACGGGCCGCCGAACCGGTCCCGTCGCGAGCAGGTCGCCCGACACCGTCGTGATCCGCAGGTCGGGCTCGAGCCCGACTTCCTGCGTCGTGTGGAGCACCTCGAGACCCGGGAACTGCGGTCCTTCGACGCGGACGGCCCCCGTCACGGGACCCCCGAGGTCCGTGCGGTACGTGAGGACGACGTGCACGCGGGCGCCCGCTCCTCTCGCGGCGCGCATCGTGGACGGCACGGTGACCAGCAGCACGCCGCGCGGGTCCACCAGCGGCTTCACCGGGACGCCGTCCACGACCGCGCCGATCAGGGTGCTCGACGCGGGCAGGGCGACCTCGACGAACTGGCGGTCCACGTTGACCAATTCCAGGTCGGCCCGCGTGCGGAGGATCCCCTCGCGCGCGACGGCCGTCTGGAGCGCGACCTCCGTCGCGATCGCGTTCAGCACGGAGGCGCCCGTGTGCTTTCGCACCGTCACCGCGACGCCGTCGCGCGAGGGCGGGAGTCGGAGCACGTCGAGGACGCTCCGCGGGTCCGGCATGGCCTCCGCCGGCACCTCCGCCAGGTCGAGCGCGCGCACGTCGGGGGTCGCCGCGAGCGCGGGCAGCACGACCTCGAGCCCCTCGGTCCGCCGGACGACCAGCAGGCGCTCGACCCGCTCGAGCGGGGCGCGCGCCGCGATGCGCTCGGCCGCGCCGAGCGACCAGTCGTCCGCGTCCCGCGAGAGGAACCACGTCGCCGTCACGACGTGCGTGCCGATGACGCGGCGGTCGAGATCCACCTGCCAGCGCTCGAAGCCCTCGGGCACGCCGGCGGGGCGACGGTCGCCCGCGAGGCGCACGGCCGCGCGGAACGCGGTGGACTGCCAGGCGACCTGCTCGCCCGCCGTGGCGGGCAGGTCCAGGAAGAGGCGCCGGACACCCGCGCGCGATCTACCGCATCACGCGCGCGTGGCGAGGTCGGCGCGCCGCGGCCCGGCCTGCAGCACCGTGACGATGTCCGCCTCGACGAGCGGCTCCCGGCGCACCACGTCGAGCGCCACGGCGGGCGCCGCGCCGTCCAGGCGGTAGCCGTAGACGAGCCCCTCGGACGAGAGCCCGCGCGCGGTCAGGTCCGCGGCGCCGACCGACACGAGGTCGGTCGCGCCCGCGTCGAGGACGTCGAACCCCGCGTCCGCCCCGACGGCGGCGTAGCCCTCTTCGCGCGTCGCGCCCGACGTCGGCAGCGCGAGGGCGACCCGGACGCGCTCCGTCTCGGGCAGCCAGTCCGCGCGCGCCCGCTCGAGCGTCGCGACGAGGAGAACCTCCCCACCGGCGGGCACGCCCTTCGCTAGCGCGATCTCGACGGTGCCGTCGGCGGCGACGTCGCGCGTGAAGCCGTCCGCCCTCCCGTTCAGCGTCAGCACGCGGAGGTCGAAGCCGGTCGGGAACCGAGGGCGCAGGCGGAACAGCGTGCCCTCGACGACCCGGTACGTGACCGTCGCGAGCAGGGTCTGCCCGGGTTCGGCGAGGTTGACGTAGTAGGCGCTCGTCGCGTCGATGCGTAGAGCGGACGCGTCGAGGTCCACGTGGACCGTCGCGTCGGAGCGAGCGAGCGCGTAGCGCAGCACGCCTCCGGCGAGCGGGTCGGACGGCGCCGGCGCCGTCCCCGGCGGAGGAGGAGGCGCAGGAGCAGGCGCCGGCGGAAGGTCGACGCGACGTCCGCCCTCGACGCGGACGGCGCGCGCGCGCACGTCGGGCTCGAAGCGCAGGGCGACCTCGCCGGTGTGGCGCAGGGCGCCCGCGACCGCGACGCGGGGCAGTTCGACGTCGGGCCCGGCGGTGATCGGCCGCTCACCCTGCAGCAGGAACTCCACGGCGCCGAGCACGGGCTGCTCGAAGGTGACGACGAGGCGACGACGGTTCTCGGACCTCGTCGACCCCGTGACGCCGGGACCCTCGATCGCGTGGACGGCGAGGTCGGGCGGGACCTCGAGCTCGAGCGACGGGGCCGGCGTCCGCAGGACGAGGGCCCGCACGAGCGCGCGCACCGACGCGATGCCGGCGGACACGGTGTGGAGCGACTTCACGTCCGCGTCGAGAACGCTCGGACCCTCCGTCCCGCGCGCGGACTGGGCCCATGCGAGGACGAGGTGCCCGTCCCGGCCAGGCCGCGTGCGCACGGTGAGCGGCGCCTCGGGCGGGCTGCGAACGACGAGCGGGGGGCCCTCGCCCGCGATCGTGGCCTCGACGCCCGGGGGCAGCGTCACCGCGAGCGACATCGCCGCGGGGTTGGGCAGCCACACGTCGAGGCGCCGGCCCAGGCCGTGTGGCTGCGCGACCGCGGAGCCGACGACGGTCACCTTGCGCACGCCCGGGCCGTCGAGGTGGAGGCGTCCGAGCCCCTCGCGCTCTTCGTAGCGCGCGGGACCGGCGCCCGGCTCGGGCTCGATCTTCACGCTCTCGAAGGCGACGCCGCCCGAGGCGAAGCCCAGGGATCGCGGGCCCGGCGAGAGGCCTTCCACGTGGTAGACGATCTCGAACCGGGCGGCCCGCTCGTCGGTCAGGTCGAGCGTGCCGACCCCCGAGAGGCGGACGGCCTCCTCGGGCGGCAGCTGGCGCTCGGCCTTCGTCCTCGCCCGCGCGGCGTCGCGCAGCGCGCGGTACTCCGCCCAGCGGACGAGCACGGCCCGGCCCTGCAGCTTCAAGAGCGCGTCGAGCTCGTCGGAGGGGATCTCCACGACGGTCGGCGGCTCGGGGATCGGCGGCTGCTGCGGGGCAGCCGGGGCGCCGCCCTTGCCGAACGCGGCGGGCGCCGTGGCGAGGAGGACCGCGGCCAGTGCGAGGCCGCGCGCGCGAAGGCGGGGCGCGCTCATGCGTCACC
>DATLLK010000359.1:0-2266 GCA_035537895.1 Planctomycetota bacterium | reverse complement strand
CCTGGTACCCGCTCGCGACGCCGCGGCACTCGCACCCGATCCGCCGGTGGGTCGCGGCGGCCGGCATCGACCTCCTCGAGCGCGATCGGAAGGCCGGGCACGGCGTCCAGGTCTTCGATTCCGTGCGCCAGCGGACGACGCCAGTTGGGCCGCTCCCGCCACGTGCCCGGCACGTTCTGAGGGTCGGTCTCCCCCCAGAGGTCCTCGAGGTTGACGAGCACGCTCGCGGCCGGGCTCGCGGCGAGGTGCGCGTGGAGTGCGCGCAGCACGCGGTCGGGCGTTGGCCGTCCGCGAAGCCGGCGCTTCTTGCGAAGGAACGCGACGAGCGCCCGTCGCGCGCGCTTCCGGAAACGCGACTCCTCGGCCGCCCGCTCCGGCGCGAGGAGCCCGAGGCGCACCCGCTCGGGGATGTCCGTCTCGCGCCACCACCCGGCGAACGGGGCCATGTCGTGCGTCTCGACGCACGCGACAGAGGACGCAGGGACGGGCGGAAGCGCGTCGCGCGCGCGATCGCCGACCGCGTACTCGACGACGTACGTGGACAGCCACCCGTGGCGGGCGAGCGACGTCCGGACCTCGGCCGGCACCGTGCCGAGGTCCTCGCCGGCGAGGACCGTGCCGGTGCGGCTCGCCTCGCTCGAGGCGACGGCGTACGCCTCCTCGGGGTAGCCGCGCACGTACACGCCGTCGGCCTTGTCGAAGCCCCGCGGGATCCAGAAGAGACGGTGGAGTCCCATCACGTGGTCCACGCGCAGGACGGTCGCGTGCTCGAGGTGGTGGCGCAGGCACTCCGCGAGATGCCGATGCCCGTCGGCCCGGGCGGCGTCGGGCTCGAGCGGCGGGAAGCCCCAGTCCTGCCCCTGCGGGAAGGCGGAGTCGGGGGGCGCCCCGACCGACGCGTCCCGGGCGAACACGTCCCGCTCCTCTTGCACGTCGAAGCCGTCGGGGTGCGCGCCCAGCGGGAAGTCGAGGTAGAGGCCCGCGCCTCCGCCGCGTGCCTCGCGGGCGAGGTCGGACAACTGGAGATGGACGCACCACTGCGCGTACGCGAAGGCGCGGACGGCCGCGGCCTCCGCCACGTCCGGGGCCGCCGCCCCGGGCGCTCGGCGCCGCTCCGCCGCGGCCCGCCACCGCGCGTAGCGAAGGACCGCGGGTCGGTCGGCGAGGAAGCGGTCGAGCGCCAGGGCCCGCGCGCCGCCCGCACGGTCGAGCGCCTGTGAGAGGGCGGCGAGCAGCTTCCGTCGGATCGCGGCCGCGAGGCGGTACTCGACGAGCGGCGCGGCGCGGAGCGTCTCCCGCGCGCGGACGACCACCCCCGAGGCGAGGAGGTCGCGCACCTCGGGCGCGGCCGCCTCGGGCAGCGACTCCACGGCGAGGTAGAGCTCGTTCCACGCCCGCCGGCTGACGGGCGAGTAGGGACTCGGGTCGAAGGGCTCGTCGAGGAACGCGGCGAGCAGCGGGAGGGTCGCAACCAGTCCGCCGCCGCGCGAGCGCACGAAGCGCGCGAGCGCGGCTAGGTCCGAGAGGTCGCCGTGCCCGAAGCCGCCCTTCGAGCGCAGGGCGTAGAGGGGCGCGAAGAGCCCCCAGTCGCGGCGTAACGGCGCGGGCGCGCGCGGCGGCGCCGCAAGCAGTGTCGCCTCGGCGCGGCGACGTCCCGCCTCGACCACGACGTGGTGCCGGCCGAGCGGCAGCGTCGCCGCGAGGGGCGCCCGCACGCGAACGGTCTCGCGCCCCCGAGCACGGCGCGCGCCGGCGACCGGTGCTCCGGCGACGGCCGGCGCCCACTCGCGCCGCGCTCCGTTCTCCTCCTCGACGAGCACGCGGACGCGCCGGGTCGCGGCGGGGACGCGCAGGGCGAGCGAGGCGAGGCGCCCGCCCGGCGCGAGCACGACGGGCTCGACGAGACGCCCCCACGCCGCCTCCTCGAGGCGCGCGATCGCCGCGGGGGCTTGTTCCTGGGAGTCGACGGCGACGCCCAGCGAGCGGAGCACGGCCAGCAGGGCGGCCGACGACGCGCGTCGCACACGCCCGTGAACGTCGCGGTAGGAGGTCTGGACCCCGCGCGCAGCGGCGAGGCGACGCAGCGCGGGGGTGGGCGCGCGTTCCACCCTCGCTCACGCGGACGTCGCGAGGAGGTCGAGGAGATCCGCGAGCGCGTCCTCCACGTCCTTCGCCGGGCCGGCGACGGCGCGGAGGATCTCGCCGAAGGCGTGGTCCACGGCGTACGCGTCGAGGGCGCCGCGGTCCTTCGCGAGTACCTCCGGGT
>DATLLK010000358.1:0-2797 GCA_035537895.1 Planctomycetota bacterium | reverse complement strand
GCGTCGGCGCCCGCCGCGAGGCGGGCGGCGGCGAGCGCGGGCGCGAGCCGCGAGGGCGGCGCGTCGTCGGGCGGGGGCGGCACCGGCGCGCTCGGGTCGAACGGCGCGGGCGCCGCGCCGAACGCGATCGCCGTCAGCGCGACGCCGTCGCGCGCCGCGGAGGCGCGCGCGCGGCGGAGCAGTTCCTCGACGACGGCCCGTCCCCGCTCCTCGCGCACGCTCGCCCGGTCCACGGCGAGGACGAGGCGCCGCGGAGCGGGCCGGGACGCCCGCCACGAGGGGGCCGCGAGCGCGAGCGCGACCGCCACGAGGAGGAGGCCGCGCACGCCGAAGCGGGTCGCCCGCCGCGCCCGCGACCCGTCGCCGCGCGACTCGAGCCACGCGAGCAGCACGAGGGCGCCCGCCGCGACCGCGGCGATCCAGCCGGCCTCCGCGGCGAACCGCAGTCCCGTCACGCGCCCTACTTCGACCGGACCAGCACCGGGTCGGCCCAGTCGGCGCGATCCATCTGGTGCTGTTCGGCGCCGAATCCCACCTCGAGCACGAGCTTCGCGACGCCCGTGACGTCGATCGGGCCCACGACGCGGGCGGCCTCTCCGCCCTTCACGCTCCCGCCGCTCGTCCACACCTCGCGTCCGTCGGCGAGCACGCGCGCCGTGACGTCGCCGCGCGGCCCTTCGGAGGCCTCGAGCGCCTCGTCGTCGATCCCGAAGCGCGCCTCGAACCGGGCGTACCCGCCGTCGAGCGGGAGCTCGACCTTGCTGGCCGAGTGGACGGCGATCCCGTGGCGGTGGGACACGCCGCCGACGCGCAACGGGCATCCGCCGGGCGTGCGGTCGGCGCGCGCGCCGTACCAGCGCTCGAGCCAGGCGGGGTCGAGCAGATCGTCCTGGTAGTAGGGCGTGAACGTCGACGTGAAGGCGAGGTCGCTCGCGTACACGAAGCGGCCGCCGGACCAGCGCACGACGACCAGCGCCTCGCGCGGGACGACGACCTCGAGGCCCGACCGCGTGCGCACGGCGAGACCGTCCGAGGAGAACTTGGTCACGGTGCCCGTCCATCGCGAGCCGCCGGCGGTGTCGACCTCCGCGGCGAGCCCTTGCGGCCGGGCCATCTCGGGCTCGTCGAGGTGGAGGACGAGCAGATCGGCCCACGGGACCACCCGCTCGTCGCCGTCGCTCTCGACCACGACGCCGTCCGCGCCGGCGCGCGCGACGGTGCCCGCGTAGGCGTCGCCCGTGCGCGTCCACGCGACGTCCGCACCCGGCCGGGGAGGGCGGTCGCGCCCCGGCTCGTCGCACGGTCCCCGCGTGGGCGCCTCGGCCTCGACGCGCCGGATCACGTCGAAGGGGAGTCGAACGGTCGCAAGCCCCGGCGGGCGGATCGTGATCCCCTCCGCGCCGCCCGTCACGAAGCTGCCGCGCACCGTCTCGCCGCCGCGAAGCACCACGCGCAGGCCGCGCTCGCTGTCGGGCAGCGGCGCGGGAGCCGCGTCGGGCGCGAACCGCAGCTCGCGCACCTCGGCGAGCGGCACCGGGGCGTCCCGCCCCTCGAGTCGCAGGCTCTCCGCCGTGATCTCGAGCAGCGGGGCTTCGAACGCCTCGCCCTCCAGGGGCAGGACGCGAACGGCGTGGCCCGCCGCCGGGGGCGCGCCCTCGACGGGCGCGCCTCCCGCGAGGAACGCCGCGGCGAGCGGGAGCGCGAGGGAGCGCACGAGGACGGCGAGGCGTCGGGACATGGCGCGATTGTCCGGACCCGGGCGGGAGCGTCAATGCGCGCCTGCCGGACCCGTTTGCCAAGCCGACCTCCGCGGGGTAGCCTCACCGCTTCGACCGGGGTACCCGTGGGTGCCCTCTCCAGCCCCGGCTCCCTTCCACCCCAACGACGCTCCGTGCGTCGGCAGGCCCGCCCGCATGAGCGACCCTCCGCCCCTGCGCGTCTGGACCTGCGGGCGCACGGTCACGGGTCCTGTCCGGCGCAACAACGAGGACAACCTCTGGCTCGCCAAGGTCGGCGACCCCGAGGCTCGGGCCGGTGACCGCGAGGCGAGCGGTTCCTCGGCGTTCCCGGGCGTCCTCCTCGCCGTGGCCGACGGCATGGGCGGCGCCAAGGCGGGCGAGGTCGCAAGCCGCATGGCGGTGGAGACCCTCTCCGCGGAGCTCACGCGCCGCGTCGAGGGCGGGCTCGCCACCGCGCGCGAGTGGCGCGAGGCGGCCCGCGGCGCCGTGGTCGCCGCGCACGAGCGGATCCGCGACGACGCGGCGGGCGACCTCACCCGCGAGGGCATGGGCACGACGCTGACGGTCGCGTGGATCCTCGGTCGGTGCGTCGAGGTGTTCCAGGTGGGCGACAGCCGCGCCTACGTCCACCACGCGGGCCGGCTGCGGCAGGTCACGCGCGACCAGAGCCTCGTCACGAAGCTCGTCGAGGACGGCATCCTCACCGAGGAGGAGGCCGAGCGGATCCCGGGTCGGCACATCATCCTGCAGGCGCTCGGGAGCCTCGAGGACCTCGACGTCGTCCACGAGAGCGTGGCGCTCGAGGACGGGGACGTCGTGCTGCTCTGCACGGACGGGCTCTCGGGCCTCGTGAAGCACGCCGACATCGAGTCCGTCCTGAAGAAGGGCGGCCCGCTCGCCGACCAGGTCGACCGCCTCGTGAAGCTGGCCGAGACGGCCGGCGGCACGGACAACATCACGGTGGTCCTCGCACGAGCCGGCAGTTAGTCGGGCCTGGCGGTCCGGGTATAGCGGCCCGCGAAGCAGGCGGAGTCCGAGCGAGCGACGGCCTTGGATCG
>DATLLK010000357.1:0-2871 GCA_035537895.1 Planctomycetota bacterium | reverse complement strand
CGTGAGCGTGAAGTCGGGCGCCGGGGCGCCGACGGCCGGCGCCTCGGGCCGACGCGGGGGCGCGGCCGGCGGCTTCCCGTCCGCCGCCCGCGCCGCCAAGGCGGCCGCCTCGCGCTCGGCGCGCTCCGCGCGCCAGGCGAGGACCTCGGGCAGCGCGACCCGTCCGTTCGCGTCCGCGTCGGTCGCCTCGAGGAGGAAGGGGAAGGGGCGGACGCCGGCCGGCAGGTCCGGCGCGTCGGGCGCCGGTGTGCGCATGGCCACGTCCAGGGCCGCGACGACCTCCGTCGCGTCGAGGGTCCCCGACCGGTCGCGGTCGGTCTTCTCGAACGCGTGCGAGAGGACCTCCTGCGAGGGCATCCCGTCGGAGGCGCCGGCGCTCCCGGCGGGTGCGGGGGCATCGGGCGCCACCGGTTCGACGGCGATCCGCTCGAAGACCAGCGCGGTGATGTAGTGCGCCATCCGCGTCGCCCCGTCGAAGTCGGCCGCCGTGAGGAGTCCGTCGCCGTCGTCGTCCAGGCGCTTCACGACGACCGCCCCCCCGGGATGCTCCTCGGGGCGGATCCGCCCGTCGCGGTCGCGGTCGTACCGCGAGGCGAGGTAGGTCCAGACCGCTCGGCGGCCTCGACCGTGGACGCTCGCCGCCGCGGCCCAGGGGTCCGCCGGTCGGACGCTCGTCGGGACGCTGACCCTGCCGCAGCACGGGTCGCACCCGCCGCGGCGGGTTGCGCAGCCCGCGAGGGGGGCGCAGGAGAGACACGCGGCGACGAGGAACGCGAGGCGTCGTAGGGACATGCGGAGGGAGCAACGACCCGGCCGGGTGGCGATTCCCTCGGGACCCGGCCGACCCGGGCGAGGGCGTCGGGACCGACACGCCGCGGACGGCCGGGTCGCCGCCCCCGCGGGCGCCGATCTAGACTGGCGCCCGTGTCTCGTGCCCCGCGGCAGGGCGGGCTCGGGAGGGAGGCGAGCGGCATGCCCACGACCGGACGGGGAGGCGCACAGATCCACTACGAGGACCACGGGCACGGCAAGGACGTCGTCCTCCTGCTGCATGCCTTCCCCTTGAACGCGGGGATGTGGGCCGGTCAGGTCGGGGCGCTGACACCGCGATACCGCGTGGTCGCGCCGGACTACCCGGGGTTCGGGAAGAGCCCGTCGCGGGCCGAGCCCACGACGATGGAGTCGCTCGCGGAGGACGTCCTCGCCATCCTGGACCACCTCCACGTCGAGCGCGCCGCGGTCGTGGGGCTCTCGATCGGCGGCTACCTCGCCTTCGAGGTGTATCGCCGGCGACCCGGGCTCTTTCGCGCGCTCGCACTGTGCGACACCCGCGCGGGGGCGGACACGCCCGAGGCGGCCGCGGGGCGCGAGGCGTTCGCGTTGAAGGCGGTCGAGAAGGGTCTCGGCTGGGTCGCGACCGAGCTCCTCGGCAAGCTCCTGCGGCCGCGGCCCTCGCCCGCGGCGGTCGACACGGTTCGGCGGCTGGTCTCCCAGGGGACGCCCGCGGGGGTCGCGGGCGCGCAGCGCGGCATGGCGCGGCGGCCCGACTCGACGCCGACGTTGGGCCTGATCTCGTGCCCGACGCTCGTCGTGGTCGGCGTCGAGGACACGCTGACGCCGCCCGCCGAGTCGAGGAGCATCGCGGCCGCGGTGCCCGGCGCACGGCTCGTCGAGATCCAGGCCGCGGGCCACCTCTCCAACATCGAGAACCCGGACGCGTTCAACCGCGCGCTCCTCGACTTCCTCGACAACCTGCCTCCCTAGGCTGCGCGCGAGCGCGCGGAGCTCCGCCCCGGCACCGCCCACCCACGAAGCGAGGCGGGCCCTGTCGGGCCCGCCTCGATGGGCGCTGGCGGGGAGCCGCCTTCGATCGGCCCCCCGCGCATGTCGATGCCGGAGCTACTTGGCGTGCACCACGTTCAGGTCGGCCACCCGGCCTTCCCCGTGGCACACGATGCAGCTCTCGGTGGGCTGCCTGGCGAGGAACTCACTGCGCGGCCATCCGATGGCCCCGCCGTTCTGCTCCATGTGGTCGATCGCGGGGTCCGAGTCGTGACAGTAGAAGCAGGACGACGCGATCGGCGAGTTCACGAAGTCCGTCGCGTTGGGCACGGTCTTCCTCGCGTTCACGACGTCGGCGCCGGTCTCCCCCGGGTTCCCCGTCGTCGTGCGACGGTTCGACGGCAGGACGCCTCCGACGATCGCTTCCATCTCGTACGTGCCCGGCAGGTGGCAGGTCGTGCAGTCGTTCAGGATGCCGGGGAACGTGACCTCGCTCCAGTCGTAGTAGTAGATGCCGCTGCTGCCGCGGTCGCGGACGAACTCGTACGGTGTCGTGCGCTTGCCCGCGCCGTGGATCCCGTGGATCAGGTCCTTGAAGTTGTTCGTGTCCTCGGGCCAGAGGAGCGGATCGCCCCCGACCTCGGCGATCGTGGCGTCCGTCGAGGCGTTGCTTCCCGGCACGTAGGTGGAGAGGTTCGCCCCGCGGCCGCTCGAGCTCAGGTTGGGGATGTGGCAGGTCACGCACACCTGGGTCTCGTAGACCCGGTTGCCGCCGTGCCCCTCGAACCACTCGTGGCACTTCGCGCAGTTGGCCGGGTCCACCACCTTGCGGCGGACGACGTCCCCGGTGACTCCGCGCACGACCGACACCGTGTGGCGGGCGATCGCCGGGGAGACCTGGGTGAAGTAGCCCTGGAGCGCGACGGCGCGCATCGTGGCGCCCGCCGGGAAGCGGCCCGCGCCGGCGCTGCCGTTCAGCGTGGCGACGTACCACCCGTTGGCATCGGGGCCGGAGAGACTGCCCTGGGTCCCGTTCCACGCGTTCGTGATGGAGACGGACACCGGCTGTCCCGCCGCCTTGCCCAGGTT
>DATLLK010000356.1:0-2454 GCA_035537895.1 Planctomycetota bacterium | reverse complement strand
CCGCCACGAGGCGCTTCGCCGCGACCTGGAACCGCTCGGGGTCCGACCCCATCAGCTGGCCGCCGATCGGGTGGTCGTCGTCCTCGAGGTGCAGGTGGCGCCGGACGAAGTTCTCGGACTGCGCCTCGACGGCGAACCGATCGACCAGGACCTCCGCCAGCGCGTAACTGGCACCGAACCGCCGGGCCAGCCGCCGCATCGGGCCGTCGCTGTAGCCCGAGAGCGCCGCCTGGGCGAGCGGGGAGGCGACCTTTAGGGATCCGATCGTGAGGGGCATGGGACGTCGCGCCTCACCGTACCGCGTTTCCTCCGTCCCGACCGCGGAGGACGGTACAGGTGGCCGCGATGGTCGCGCTTCGATGACCTCCCGACCGGCCCGCTCCCCCACCGACCGCCCCCGCTGCCTCGTCGAGGCGGGATGGGGCATCGGGGACGTGATCGAGGCCGCGCCGACCTGCCACGCGCTGTGGCTGCTCGGGTTCGACGTGGACTTCTTCGTGAACCGGGAGAACGCGGCGTTGGTGGCGCCGCTGTTCGAGGGGAACCCGGTGTTCGGTCGGGTGTTCACGTCGCGGCGAGAGTT
The DNA here is from genome assembly GCA_035537895.1 of Planctomycetota bacterium. Lineage (GTDB taxonomy): Bacteria > Planctomycetota > PLA2 > PLA2 > JAEUHO01 > DATLLK01. The sequence goes on along the minus strand of DATLLK010000356.1, from coordinate 1,871 downwards.
CGACCCGAAGGCGTACGACGTCGGCATCGGGTGCTTCGGGCCGCACCAGGCCGTGCGCCGGTTGCCGGCGGGCTTCTGGCTCTCGACGTCCATCCGGGACGTCACGCGGGAGGGCCTCGCGCCGGCGAACCTGCTCCCGGCACGCCGCCTCGGGCACGAGGGACCGTCGCCCTCGCACCCGATCCGGGTCGAGGACGTGGTCGCCCCCGCAGGCTGCGTGGTGGTGCACGCCGGAAGCGACCCGAACGCGCGCTTCAAGCGGTGGCCTCACTGGGAGCAGGTCTGCGATCGACTCGCTCGCCGCGGCCTGCCCGTCGTGGTCGTGGGGACGAAGGACGATCGCAGCGCGAGCGGGTGGGAGCGCCGACACGACTACCGCGAGGATCTGCCCCTTCCGCGCCTCGCCGGTCTGCTGAGGAGCGCGCGGGCCTACCTCGGGACCGACTCGGGCGTGAGCCATCTGGCGGGCGCCGTGGGCACGCCGGGGCTCATCCTGTTCGGCCCGACGGACCCGCGGTGCTACGCCCCCGAGTCCGACGTGCTTCGGGTCCTCGACACGCCGCCTCGCCCGGGCGAGGGGCGCCATCCGATCCACCCCACGTTCCCGGCGATCGATCGGATCGACGTCGATGCGGTCAACGCCTCCATCGATCGCGTGCTCGAGGATGCGCGTCGGGCCGCCCCCCACCCCGCGCCGCCGCGTCGCGACGCCGTGCGCGGGGACGCCGCCGCGCGACTGCCGAGCGCCGCCGAGATCCGCGAGGCGCCCGCGACGCTCGATGGGATGGACGAACTCCTCCGCAGGACGTCCGTCACGGCGATCCTCGGGTGGCTCGCGCGGCGCGAGGATCCCGCCGAGGTCGCGCGGTGGGAACGCGAGGTCGCCCGTGCGGCCGGCCGGGCGCACCTGCGGGCGGCCGCCGTGCGGAGAACACTTCGAACGTGGATCGCGCACCGTCGGGAACGGCTGCACCTGCGGCAGGCGTTTCGTGCAGGGTTCGTCGTGCAGGCGGGATGGCGCCGGGTGGTCCACGGGCTGACGCCGGCCTCGCGCCTCGGTCCCGAGAACGATCCGCTCAGGCACTGACCCCGGGAGGGGTGGCCCTGCGCACGTCGGTCGCGAGAGCGAGGAACGCCTCGACGACGGACTCCGGGCGGAACTCGGGCCGTGCGGCGTTCGCGCGGCCAGCGTCGGCGAGACGCGCGTGGGCGCGCGGATCGCGCAGCAGGCCCTCGATCGTATCGGCCCAGAGGTCGATCGAGGCATCGCGAGGCAGCAGCGCCACTCCCTCGCCGCCGATCTCGGGGATCCCGCCCACCCGGCTTGCGACGACGGGGATCCCGTTCGCCTGGGCCTCGAGCACGACGCGCGGCGCCGCGTCCTCGCACCGGGACGGGACGAGGAGGACCGCGGTCTCGGCGTAGACCGCGCGCATGTCCTGCGCTCGCGCGACGACACGCACGTTGTGCAGCGAGCGGACGCGCGCGGCGAGGCGGGTGCGCTCATCTGCCGGGAGTGCGTCCGAGCCGACAAGAAGGAATCGGCGCCCCGGCAGCCGCTCGGCGACCGCGAGGGCAACATCCACGCCTTTCTCGGGGCGCGGGTTGACCATCGTCACGAACGTGGGCCGCCGCTCCGTGGCCCGCACGGCGTCAAGCGCGAGAACGGGGCGCAGGACGCTCACGGGCCGGGCGAGGCGCTCGCACGCGAAGTGGGCGAGGAACTCGGAGACGGCGATGACGCGCGTCGTCGGCTCGGGCGGGAGATGGCCCGTGAACCAGGAGAGCGTCGCGTCGTGCACCCAGACGATCGACGGGATCCCCCGCACGGCGGCCTCCCGAGCGAGGTCCGCGGAAGCGCGATTCCACAC
>DATLLK010000355.1:0-3217 GCA_035537895.1 Planctomycetota bacterium | reverse complement strand
GGGCTGCTCGATCGGGGGGAGGTCGGCGAGCACGCCGGTCGCACCGGCGAGGACCCGGGCGGCAACGTCGCCGAGGCTCATGCGCAGCACGCCGTCCTCGCGGGACGCCGCGCCGTCACGTCGAGGCTCGTCACGTAGTCGGCGACGTGGTGCCCCGGCGGCAGGGCCGCGGCGATGCGGGCGTAGAGGGGGTCCTTGAACGCGGAGAGCGCCTCGACGTACTCGGGCTTCGGGGTCAGGACGACGCCGGACAGCCCGGCCGCCTCGACCATGGTCCGATAGTCGTCGACCGTGACGGCGCCGGCGACGCAGCCGACGAGGGCCTCCACCATCGTGCGGATCCCCTCGGGCAGCGGACGCAGCAGCGCCATGTCGCTCGCCGCGACACGGCCGCCGGGCTTCAGCACCCGGGCGATCTCGCGCCAGACCTGGGCCTTGTCGGGGGACAGGTTGATCACGCAGTTCGAGATCACGGCGTCCACGCTGGCGTCGGCGACCGGGAGGTGCTCGATCTCGCCGAGCCGGAACTCGACGTTGTCGAGGCCCGTACGCTCGCGGTAGGTGACCGCGTTGCCGCGGGCCTTGGCGAGCATCTCGGCGGTCATGTCGATCCCGATCGCGCGCCCGCTCGCGCCCACGCGCGGGCCGGCGAGGAACACGTCGAACCCACCGCCGCTCCCGAGGTCGAGGACGACCTCCCCTGCTCGCAGAGCGGCGATCGCCGTGGGGTTCCCGCAGGACAGCCCCATGTTCGCGCCTTCGGGGAGCGCGCGGATCTCGTCCGCGCCGTAGCCGATCTTCTCGGCCAGCTGGTCCGCCGAGAGGACCGGCTTCGCGGTGCCGCCGCAGCAGCCGCCGCCGGCGGCCGGCGCGCTCGCCACCTCGAGCGACCCGGCCCTGGCCACCTTCGCGTAGCCCTCGCGCACCGTCGCGCGCACGTCGTCGGGAGCCGGGCGGGGGGAGCAGCACTCGGACATCGGAGGTCTCCGCGATGGAGGCCCCATGTTCGCAGGCGGTCGAGGGCGGACGCAGCGCGGGCGGCCGCGCCCCCCCGGAATCACTTCGCGACGGCCCCCGCGCCCCGCACGAACGGCTCCTTCTCCGAGGTGAGGCGCCGGTCGAGCGCCGCGATCGCGGGGGCGAGCACGGCCGCGTCCGCGTCCTTCTGCGCCGCCCAGTGGCGGATCAGGCGGGCCGCGTCCCCGCGCATGCCCCAGTCGTCGTGGTCGAGAAGAGCGGTCGCCGCGGTGACCGCGGCGGCGTCGGGGAGGACCGGCGCGCGCGTCAGGGCGTCGATCCGGGCTCGCACGCCGCGCGGGGGCAGGTCCTTGGACGCGGCAAAGTCCGAAAGGAGCGCGGCGCCGTAGATGGCAGGGTGCTCGGCGAGCGCCGTCGCGAGCCGCACGCGCACGCTCACGAGCGGGTGGTCGAAGAGCGGCCGCACCTCGCGGTAGACGTCCGCCTCGAGCGCGAGGAGCGTGCCGACGGCCGTCAGGACCGCCCGCTCGTCGTCCGGGCGGGCGAGCCAGCCCTTCAGGACCTCGTCGCCCGCGTGGCTCCCGAGCGCCTGCAGGACGCCGACGGCGCGGCGGGAGAGGTTCTCGTCGGCGTGGCCGAGGAACGCGACGACGGGCTGCTCGAGGTCCTTCACCTTGAGCTCCCCCACGAGGTAGAGGGCGACGCGCTGACGACGCTCGAGCGTCGAGGCGAGGTTCGTGCGCAGCATCTCCGTGACCTCGACCGAGGCGCCCTCCTTCGCAAGTCCGCCGAGCACGTCCACGTACGCGCGCAGCTCGAGCCCTGAGTCGTCCTTCTCCATCTTCCCGTCGAGGTACGGGATCACGTCCTTGCCGAACGCGACGAGGCGCTTTCGCGCCTCCGGGACGATGTAGCGGTTGTCGCCCACCTCCCACCGGCAGGCGATGGCCCACAGCTCGTCGAACACCTTCGGGTCGAGCGGCCCCTCGTGGCGGCAGACGGGGGGGACCTCCGCCTTGCCCGTGATCTGGTTGGGCTCGGACGTCCCGCCCGGCGCGGCGACGGCCGGGTCCGCCTCGTCCACCCCCACGCCCACGTCGGGCGACCGCCACGTCCCGCCGTCGCTCCCCGACTGGAGGTAGTCGTCCTTGCCCGCGAGGTCGACGAAGAGGCCGACGCTCCCGTAGCCGCGCGCGGGCCGTCCCGCGTTCCACCCGCCGTCGCGACGCGCGGCGTACGTGTCGTCGCCGGCGCGGTCGATGTGGATCCCGACGGAGTTCGTGAGCCCGCACCCGTTGCACGACGTGTTCCCGTGATAGCGGTCGTTCCCGCCGCGGTCGTGCAGGATGCTTCCGGCGTAGTCGTGGCTCCCGCCCTGCCCGAGGCCGGAGTGCATCACGTAGGCGTCGCTCCCCGCGACGTCCACGAGGCCCCCGACCGCGAGGTGGATCCCGCTCCCCTGCCCGTACTGCGTCATCTCGTAGTGGTCGTGCCCGCCGCCGTCCCAGAGGAAGCCGGCCGAGTACCAGTAGCCCACGCCCTGGTCGTAGATGTCGCCGAGGTAGCGGTCGTTGCCCTCGCGGTCGATCAGCATCGCGATCCCGCCCGCGTAGTCGTGCTCGCGGGCGCCGATCGCGAACCCCTGCGAGAACGACTGGTAGCGGTCCGAGAAGAGCGGCGCATGGAGATACACGCCCCCGGCCTCGTAGATCTCGTTCCCTCGGGTGTTCACGCACAGGGCGATGCCGCGCGGTCGGGCGAGGCCCTGCGCGCAGACCCACGCGCGCAGGCGGTCGTTGTCGAAGGCGGCGATCGCGACGGGGTCCTTCGTCTCCTCGTCGCTCTTCAGCGCCGGCGGCGCCTGGACCGCGTCGTCGAACAGGATCCCGATGCCAAAGCCCGCCGCCCCCTGCGTGTACGACTTCCCCTCGTAGACGTCGCTCCCACCGTCGTCGTAGAGGACGGCGACGCCTGCGACGGCGGCGCCGAGGGACCCGTGTCCCGCGAAGTACCGGTCGTTCCCCTGCCCCAGGTCGGCGAGGAGCGCGACGCCGAAGAAGGCGGCCCCGAGCGTCGCGTCCGTGTCGCGGCAGTCGTAGACGTCGTCGCCGCCGAGGTCGATCAGGAGGCCCACGCGGCGGTTGGGGCTGCCGAGCGAGGCGGCGAAGTGCCCGTTCACGTAGCGGTCGTTCCCGCCCGGGTCCACGATCGCCGCGTAGTCGCCCGTGTAGACGTCGTC
>DATLLK010000354.1:0-2357 GCA_035537895.1 Planctomycetota bacterium | reverse complement strand
TTCCTGCACCGCGCCGCCGACGGCTCATGAGATCCCTCCGATGGGCGATCACGGCCGAGTCTACGGCGGCGCGGTGCAGGAACGGCGGGGATCCCATGCGCCGCCGGGTCGCGGCGCCGCACGCCACAGGCGGGCGCCCCTCGGCGACCGCGTCTCCAGTCCGTCGTTGACCGGGGCCACTCGGTCGCGTTCCCTCTTCCCGTGTCCTGGAAGGCGACCCTCGCGCGCGCCGTCTTCTCCTCCCGCGCCCGCCGGGCGCTGGAGGAAGCGCGCCGGGATCTCGACGCGCGGACCCTTCCCGAGGCGGTCGCGGCACGGGTGCGCATCCCGATCGGCCCGCGAGTCCGCTCGAAGACGATGCGCGGCGTCGCGGCCGCCCTCGCGGGGCTCCTCGAGCGAGCGGGGGAGACGCATCCCTGCCTCGTGTCGTCCCTCGCCCTGCTCGGCGAGGCGCGTCGCTGCGGCTACGCGCCGTCGCTCGTGCTCGGCGTGCGCAAGGGCGAGTCGGGCGCCGCGTCCCATGCGTGGCTCGCACTCGATGGCGAGCCGTTCCTCGAGGCCGCGCACGTGGCCGCGTCGTACGAGACGATCGCGGTGCTCCCGGACCCGACGCCGTGAGCCACGAGATCGAGTGGGCACCGCGACTCCGGTTCGTCGGGCCCCGGGGCGCTCCACGCGTGCAGGGAGAGCGGGCCGGCCAGGTGCTCGAGGCGCTGGCCGTCACGCCGCGACTCGACGTCGTCTCGGCGTGGCGCCTCCTCGCGTTCGCCGAGTACGACGTGCAGCGGTCCTTCTTCGAGCAGGTCGAGCAGGTGCCGCTTGGGTGCACGGTCGTGCCGGACGACGACGGGACACTCCGCGTGGAGCGGCCGTTCGTGCGCCCGTCGTCGCTCCGCGACCCCGCGGTCGTGACCGCGGAGATCCGACGGCTCATCCGGGCGTCCGTCGAGGAGTACGTCTCGTCCGCACGGCGCGTGGCCCTGCTCGTGAGCGGGGGGCTCGACTCCGGCGTCGTGGCGGCCGCGGCACGCGAGGTCTGGACGTCGCTCGGGCGCGACCCCGCGGACCTGGCCGCGTTCCACGGCGCACCTCCACCCGAAGCGGGGCCGGGGGAGCGCGAGCGCGCCGAGATCGTGGCCCGTCATCTGGGACTCCCGCTGCGCGTGCACACCGCCCGAGCGCTCGCGGACCCCTTCGCCGGTTGCGACGACATGCTCCGCTTGAACGACCTGCCGTCCGACGACGGCGGCTTCCTGCATGCGCGAGACCGCCTCACGGCGATCCGGGACGCCGGCTTCGACACCGTGCTGACCGGGGACGGCGGAGACGAGGTCTTCGGGGACTGGTGGGTCAGGCCCTGGCGGCGGTCGTCGCCCGTGCGGACCGGACTGGCCCTCGCCGAATTCGTCGCGCGCGCCGCGGTCCGGCCCGTTCGCGACGCGATCGTGGGCCGGCGCGGCGCGCTCGAGCGCACGGCGGGCGTGCTCGGCACGCCGGCGTGGCTCCTGGCGCAGGCTCCCGCCGAACCGCACGCGATTGGCTACGCGCCGCCGCCCAACGGTCTCCACGGTGCACGGGCCGAGCGATGGGGCCGCGCCTATGCCGCGCGGCAGCGCGTCCTCCTGTCGTGGTGGCGGGCGTGGGGAGAGTGTCTCGGGCTGACGATCCGCTGCCCGCTCCTCTCGCTCCCGGTGGTGGGGTTCGTCGCCTCGCTCGACCCCGCTCTCTTCCGTGCTTCGTCCGTCGATCGCGCGCTGCTTCGCCGCGCCGCCGCCGGTGACCTTCCCGCGGAAGCGCTCCAGTGGCCCAAGCAGGTCCCGGAGGCCTGGAAGTACCTGCAGCACGAGGTCCGTGACCACGGATCGGCGTGGATGGAGACGCACGTCCAAGGCACCGCGCTCGAGCGCCTGGGTCTCGCGCCCCGCGACGAGTGGTCGGGCGTGGTGGCTCGCGGGTCTGTGGGCCCGCCGACGGAGACGTACCGGGCATTGGCGCTTCCCAGTCTCGGCTCGTGGAGTCGAGCCCGGGGCCTGTGAGCGTCAGGTGCGCTCCGACTCCGACTGCGATCGCGGATGGCGCATCACGCCGACGGGTCCGACCGCGACCGTCTCGGGGCCGCGGGAGCCGTGCAGGGAGTACGTTCCTCGCCCGAGGTGCACCCCCCCCACTACTTCGTCATGTGCGCCATGGTGCCGCCGCCCGAGCTTCCCGGTGTGCCGTCCGAGTCGGGCCCCGAAGCCTGGCGAACGAACCAGCGAAGGGAACCATGGTCCATGACGCGAGGCGGCGACCAGCTCTTCCGGGGCGCCATGGGCGCGGCGGGGTCCTGGGTCTGCTTGCGGGGTTCCGTCATGTGC
>DATLLK010000353.1:0-2137 GCA_035537895.1 Planctomycetota bacterium | reverse complement strand
GTCGAGACCTACCGGCCGATGATCGACGAGACGATGGTCCAGGTCTCGAAGAGCATCCCCGACGCCGGCTCGGAATCGGGCGGCCCCGGGCAGGTCACGGGCCTCGAGAGCATGAAGCCCATGCTCGAGGGCCTGACCGGGGCGATGAAGACGTTCCTCGACTCGGCCGAGCGGCTCGACCTCGGGCTGCGGCTCGACGGGGGCAAGGCGAGCTTCGACCTGCGCTTCCTCGCGAAGACGGGAAGCGCGCTCGACCGGCCGAAGTCGGCGCGCGGCGACGTCGCCGCGCTGGCGGCGAGCCTCCCCGCGGACTACCCCGTCGTCGTGCTGCTGGGCGGCGGACTGCGGGAGATGACCGAGTGGAGCATGAAGTTCTCGGACATGACGTTCGCGGCGATGCCCGAGGCGCAGCGAACCGCGTTCAAGGGGCTCATGTCGCGGTCGAAGGAGATGACGGACCTCCTCGGCGACGAGATGGCCGTCGCGTTCCGTATGGGCGACGCGGGATTCGAGATGGTCGAGATCCTGTCGGCGAAGGACCCGAAGGCCTACCTCGCCAAGATGGACGAGATGTTCCGCGGCCAGGGCGACACCCTCGCCGCGATGGGCGTGACCGTCGAGACGCTCCCGCCGTCGACGACGGCGGGCGTGGACGTGCGCGAGTGGTCGATGGCGTTCGACTTCGACAAGCTCGCGGCCATGAACGCCGAGACGACGGGTCAGGACCCGGCGAAGAGCGAGGCGGCGAGGAAGGCCATGCAGGCCATGTTCGGGTCGGGCAAGCTGCGCGCGCGCTCCGCCGCGGTCGGCAACCGCGTCGTGATCGCGATGGGCGGGGCCGACGACCTGATGGGGAAGGCGCTCGCGGCCGTGAAGGCGCCCGGGAAGCCGTCGGCGACGCTTGCGAGCGCGCTGTCGGCCGCGGGTGCGCGTCCGACGTTCGTCGTGTCCCTGGAGATGCGCGAGCTGGTGGGTGGCGTCCTCAACCTGATGGGGAAGGTCATGCCGGCGTCGGCCGACAAGCCGCCCCCGACGATGCCCGCGGGCGGGCCGGTCCACGTGATGGCCTACGGGACCATGGAGGGGCGCGAGTACGCGGGCACCTTCAGCGCGGACGTGGCCGCCGCGGCTCAGCTGATCAAGGGCCTCGTCGAGCAGATGAAGCCGGCGGCCGTCGAGGTTCCCCCGCCCGACGACAAGTGACCGGGATCTGAGTCCCGTCCGCCCGTCCGGCGGGCTCGGGCAAGGGTCGTTCGCGCGGCCGTCGAGGTCGTGCGAACGACCGATTCGTGAGCCGGGGGGCCGCCTTGGGGACGAAGGGACCGACGTTCCCCGGGGCCTGCTTCGGGGTGCGTGCCCCGGGCGCCTCCCGGCGTAGAATCATGGCTCTACCGTCGATCCCGCCGGGAGGTCGCTCCATGCGCCGCACCCTGTCCTACGTCGCGCTCTCGTTCGCCTCGCTCGCCCTGCTCGGCGCACCGCTCGCCCGGGCCGACGGCGCGAAGCCCGCCGCGAAGCCGGCCGCGGTGCTGGCCACCGACGAGGACGTCGCGAAGGCTCTGGAGAAGTTCAAGGAAGACTGGAAGGCGAAGGGACTGAAGGGTGACGACCGTCTGTCGCAGCGCGAGTACGCCGTGCGCGAGCTCGCGCGGCACCAGCACGCGAAGGTGGTCCAGCAGCTGGCGTCGATCACGCGCGACCCCGATGCGACGATCCGCCTGATCGGCGTGATCTACCTCGGCGACATGACGCTGCTGCCCGGGCTCGCGGGACCGAAGGTCACCGCCGTGTTGAAGACCGCGCGCAACGACACCGTGATGGTCCTCACGTGCCTCCAGTCGATCGGCAACCTCAAGTACCTGGGCGCGCGCGACGACCTGAAGGACGCGCTGCGCGACCAGTCCTTCGCCGTCAAGAAGGCGGCGATCGAGGCCATCGGGCGCACGGGCGATCTGCGCCTCCTCGAGGAGATGCTGAAGGTGGTCGGCGTGGACCTCGGCAACGACCCCGCCGCCACCGGCCAGGAGACGAGCGACGGCAAGGAGGTCGCGACCGAGGGCTACTCGTGGGAGGGCGCCGAGGCGAGCGTCGACACGGGCACGGCCGGCGACGGCGACCAGAAGGCCGCGGAGGCGAA
>DATLLK010000352.1:0-7011 GCA_035537895.1 Planctomycetota bacterium | reverse complement strand
CTGGGCCAGGAAGGGCGGCGTCGCCACCGTGCGCCGGTGCACGATCCGTGACGCCGGGCAGACGGGCGCCATCGCGGACGAGGAGGGGCGCCTCGAGGTCGAGGACTGCAAGTTCGCGGGGAACGGCGACGGCGCCCTCTGGGTCAACCCCGGGGGCCAGCTCGTCGTCTCCGGCGGCTCGCTCGCCGGCGGCCCCGGCTGGGGGATCTACGTCCAGGAGAAGGGGACCGCGAAGCTCGAGCGCTGCGCCGTCACCGGGTTCGCCAAGGGCGGCGTCGGGGTCGTGGGCGGCGGGCAGCTCGACATGACCGAGTGCGCGGTGAAAGGCTCGAGCGCGGCGGGCCTCGTGTTCTACGACAACGCCAAAGGCACGGTCACGGCCGGAGAGATCTCCGGGCACGGCACCGTCGGCGTCGAGGTGCTCGACGGGGCGGAGCCCGTCCTGCGCCGCGTCAAGATCCAGAAGAACAAGTACGCCGGCGTGCGCGTGAGCCGCCTCGGCCGCGGCACCTTCGAGAAGTGCGAGTTGACGGGTAACGGCGCGGGTGGCGCGTGGGTCGTCGCCGACCCCGCGACCGTCGAGCGCACCGGCAACCGTCCGAACAAATGACCGGGCGACGCCGCGGGCGCTCCCGCGGTCCGACAGCGCTCCTTAGCAGCGTGCGCGCGTTCGCCAGCGCAAGACAGACCCGAGCGGCGCGCTGGATGGGGTGCGGAGGGTTGATGAGGACGACGACGCGTACGCTTTGGTACGCGAGGAGGACGAAGCGGCCCGAGCGCCCCCAGCCAGCCGCCGCTCATTCCCATTCGATCGTTGCCGGAGGCTTGCTGGAGATGTCGTAGACGACGCGGTTGACGCCGCGGACCTCGTTGATGATCCGGTTGCTGATCCGACCGAGGAGGTCGGGAGGGAGGGCGGCCCAGTCGGCGGTCATGCCGTCGGAGCTCTCGACGCACCGGACCGCGATCACGTTCTCGTAGGTGCGTTCGTCGCCCATCACGCCCACCGTGTTCACCGGCACGAGGACCGCGAAGGCCTGCCAGAGGCGGTCGTAGACGCCCGCGCGCCGGATCTCCTCCGTCACGATCGCGTCCGCCTCGCGCAGGCGGCGGAGCCGCTCCTCGGTCACCTCGCCGACCACGCGCACCGCGAGGCCGGGGCCCGGGAAGGGGTGGCGGCCCACGATCGACTCGGGCACGCCCAGCTGGCGGCCGATCGCCCGGACCTCGTCCTTGAACAGGAAGCGGAAGGGCTCGAGCAGCTTGAAGCCGAGCTCCTTCGGGAGCCCGCCCACGTTGTGGTGGGTCTTGATCGTGGCCGTCGGGCCGCCGTGCGCCGCGGTGGACTCGATCACGTCGGGGTAGAGGGTGCCCTGCGCGAGCCAGCGGGCCCCGGGGACGGAGCGCGCCTCGTCGCGGAACACCTCGACGAACGTGTGCCCGATCCGCCGGCGCTTCTCCTCGGGGTCGGTCACCCCGCGCAGCGCCTCGAGGAACCGCGCGCCGGAGTCCGCGAAGCGCAGCGGGACGTGGAAGTGGTCGGCGAAGGTCTTCCTCACCTCGTCGGCCTCGCCGCGCCGCAGCACGCCGTTGTCCACGAAGATGCAGGTGAGCCGGTCGCCGATCGCGCGGTGGATCAGGACGGCCGCCACGGACGAGTCGACCCCGCCCGAGAGGCCGCAGATCACGCCGTCCGTCGGGCCGACGTCGGCCCGGATCCTCTCCGTGCACTCCTCGACGAAGGAGCGCATCGTCCAGTCGCCCTTCATGCCGCAGACGCCGAAGAGGAAGTTCCCCAGCACCTGGCCGCCCTGCGGCGTGTGCGAGACCTCGGGGTGGAACTGGACGCCGTAGAGGGCGCGCGACTCGTGGCGCACGGCCGCGAACGGCGTGCTGGAGGTCGTCGCGACCGCGTGGAACCCGGCGCCGGGGTCGGCGACCGAGTCGCCGTGGCTCATCCAGACCTCGAGCGAGGGCCCGAGCGCGCGGAAGAGCCCGTCCGTCTCGAGGACCTCGATCCGGGCCCGGCCGAACTCCCGCTTGTCGGCCCGGCGCACGTCGCCGCCGAGCAGGTGCGCCATCAGCTGCATCCCGTAGCAGATGCCGAGCACGGGGACGCCCTGCGTGAGGACCTCGCGGTCGATCGTCGGGGCGCCCTTCGCGTACACGCTCGCGGGCCCGCCCGACAGGATGAGCCCCTTCGCGGCGCGCACCTGCGCCGGGGTGACCGACGCGGGGACGATCTCGGCCAGGCACTGCTGCTCCCGCACGCGGCGGGCGATCAGCTGGGCGTACTGGCTCCCGAAGTCGACGATCAGGACCTTCTCGTGCGCGCTCACGCCGTCTCCACGCGGTAGTTCGGGGCCTCCTTCGTGATCTGGATGTCGTGCGGGTGCGACTCGAGCACCCCCGCCGACGTCGTCCGCACGAAGCGCGGCTGCGTGTTGAGCTCCGCGATCGTCGAGCAGCCCACGTAGCCCATCCCGCTCCGCAGGCCTCCCACGAGCTGGTAGATGAAGTCGGCGAGGTGCCCCTTGTAGGGGACGCGGCCCTCGACGCCCTCGGGCACGAACTTCTCGCGGGACTTGACGTCGCCCTGCGCGTACCGGTCCGCCGAGCCCTGGGCCATCGCGCCGAGGCTCCCCATCCCGCGGACCGTCTTGAACTGGCGCCCCTGGAGGTAGACGACCTCGCCCGGGCTCTCCTCCGTGCCGGCCAGCAGGGACCCGAGCATCACGCACTGCGCGCCCGCCACGAGCGCCTTCACGATGTCGCCCGAGTAGCGGATGCCCCCGTCGGCGATGACGGGGACCCCGAGCTCGCGCGCGCGGGCCGCGACGTCGGCGATCGCCGTCAGCTGCGGGACGCCGACGCCGGCGACGATCCGCGTGGTGCAGATGGAGCCGGGCCCGACGCCGACCTTCACGCCGTCGACGCCCGCGCGCACGAGGTCGTCGGCGGCCTCGGCCGTGACGACGTTGCCCGCGACGACGTCGAGGTCGGGGAAGGCCTTCTTGTAGCGCTCGACGGCCTTCAGGACGTTCTCGGAGTGCCCGTGCGCGGTGTCGACGACGACGAGGTCCACGTACGCGTCGACCAGGGCCGCGACGCGCGCGTCGTCGGCGACGCCGACGGCCGCCCCGACGCGCAGGCGCCCGTTCCCGTCCAGGTTGCTCTCGGGGTAGCGGGCGAGCGTGTCGATGTCCCGCATCGTGATGAGGCCGGCGAGGCGCCCCCGCTCGTCGACGAGGAGGAGCTTCTCGACCTTGGCCCGCTGCAGGATCGCCTTCGCGCGGGGCAGGTCCGTCTCGGGCGGGGCCGTGACGAGGTCGCCCTTCGTCATCAGCTCGGACACGCTGTGGCCGTTCTCGACGAACTTCAGGTCGCGGCTGGTGAGGATGCCGACGACCTTGTCGCCCGAGACGATGGGGATGCCCGAGATCCGGTGCTCCTCCATCAGCTCGCGCGCGCGCTGGATCGGCGCGTCCGGCGTCAGCGTGACCGGGTCGGCGATGACGCCGTTCACGCTGCGCTTGACGAGGTGGACCTCGCGGCGCTGCGCCTCGACCGAGAGGTTCTTGTGGACGATCCCGATGCCGCCCTGGTGCGCGAGCGCGATGGCGAGACGGCTCTCCGTCACCGTGTCCATCGCCGCCGAGACGATGGGGATGTTGAGCCCGACGCGCCGCGACACCTTCGAGCGCAGGTCGGCGGCCGAGGGCATCACCGCGCTCCGGCGCGGCACGAGCAGCACGTCGTCGAACGTCAAGGCCTCGCCGAGGATCCGGTCCTTCATGTCTCTCTTTCCCTGCGCGGGCCCCGAGCGGGCTGGGCGCAAAAAAAAAAGAGAAGGGCGACGCCCTTCGAAGCGGACCCCTGCGGGGGAAGCGGGGGACTCTACGCGCTCCCGCGGGGTGGGGCAAGTTTCCCGGGCCGCCTCGCGCCCAGCAGGGCGTCGGCCAGGAGCGTGGCACCGGCGACGGCGAGCAGGACGGACGTCCAGGGACGGTCGCCGCGGGGCGCGCGCGGAGGCGCCGGGGGGGGCGCCGCCGTCGGCGGTCGCGCGGGCGTCACGTCGAACGGCGGGTCGAGGTGCTCGGCGACCGTCGCGTGCGCGGCGCCGTCCTTCGACGACACCGTCACGAGCCAGGGGCCCCCGGGCGGAACGTCGCGTGCGGGGCCCTCGGCGTCGAACGTCTCGAGCGTCCAGGGCGCGCCCGCGACGGCGGGGCGCGCGGCGCCGCGGCCCGCGGCGCGCTCGCGCCGGCTGGGGACGGTGCGGCCCAGATGCTCGAAGGCGACGGCGACGGGCAGCGGGCCCGGCCACGGCGCGCGCGGTCGCAGCGCCTGCCCCTCGCGCACGAACGCGGGCAGCGGAGCGAGCGGCGCCGCGCCGAGCCGCCGGATCGCGTTGCGCAAGAGGACCGGAAGCGCGGCCCGCAGCGGCAGGTCGCTGCCGTCGGGATCGAGCCCGAAGGCGAGCCACCTCACCCCGGCGTCCTCGCCCTCGGCCACCACGGGCTCGCCTTCCGCCCACGCGAGCGGGCGCGCACCGGGCGCCGTCAGCGTGACGGCGCGCACGACGTACGCCGTCGAGAGGTCCACGCCGCGGAGCAGCGGGTGCGAGGTCTCCGTGCGCCAGACGAGCGGGTCCTTCACCGCGCGTCCCGTGGAGAAGGGCGCCGCGCCGCCCGCGGGGAGCGGGGCGAGGAACACCCAGCCGCCCGGGTAGAGGGCGCCCGCGGGCAGCGCGACGCCGTCGACGATCGTGACGTCCCTCCTCGCCGCGCGCGCGAGGTCCCCCACGGCGACGAACCCGCTCGCGGCCCGGTCGACGCCGTCCCCCAGCGCGTCGAGGACGGCGCTGACGAAGGGGCGCGGCGCGCCGCCGTGGACGACGAGCACGGACGGGCGCGTGCCGGAGTCGAGCCACGCGGAGGCGACGTCGTTGCCGGGCCACGCGTCGTCGCCCTCGAGCTCGAGCACGAGGCACCCTCCGCCGCGCGGCGGCAGGACCTCGATGCGCACCTCCGCCGTCCCGCCCGCGGGGACCCGGACCTCGCGCGGCTCGAGCGGGCCCGGTGCGCCGCGAAACCCCGCGCGCACGCGCCGCGCACGCTCCTCCGCCGCGCGGTTGGAGACGACCACGCGCACGACGCGCGCCGTGCCGTCCGCCGACGGCGCCACCGAGAGGTCGGAGAAGCCCTGGTCGTCGCTCGCCGCGCCCGCGCCGACCGCCACGACGCCCTCGGGCGCGCCGGCCGGCAGCGGACGCGACGTCACGAGGACGACGCGCCGGGGTCGCGCGGCGGGCTCCGAGGGCGCGGCCGCCGCGATGGCGGCGACGAGGTCCGCCGCGACGGGCTCCGACGCGATCGCCGCGACGTCGTCGAGCGCCGCGAGCGACGGCGCCCGGTCCTCGGTCGGCGCGACGAGCACGCGCGGCACGGCGCCCGCCGCGACGAGCCCGGTCCGCCCGCCGTCGTGGGCGAGGATCAGCCCGCGGGCGAGGTCCACGGCCCGGTCGAGGCGGGTCTCGACGCCCTCCCGCCCCCTCGACTCGACGGCCGACGTCGTCGCGTCGAGGTCGAGCACGACGACGAGGTCGGTCGGCGGGACCTGTGCCTCCGCGGGGCGCGGCCCCGCGAGCGCGAGCACGAGGCACGCGAGGGCGAGCGTGCGCAGGAGCAGGCGGGCGCCCTCGGCGAGGCGGCGCCAGGCCCCGAGCGCCCGCACGGGCGCGACGCTCTCGCGCAGGAGCGGCACGAAGGCGACCTCGAGGCGGCGGCGCCGCCGGCGGTAGAGGTGGGCGGCCACGACGGGGAGCACGAGGAGGAGCCCCCAGAGCGCGCGCGGCTCGGCCCAATCGAGCGCCACGGCCGTCAGCTCCCCGCGACGAGGCCCGCGCGCCGCAGGTCGCGCAGGACGTCCCAGAGGGAACGGCCCGCGTCGGCGGCGACCCAGCCGATCGATCGGGCGGCGCACCACGCGCGCAGCCGCTCGGCCCGCCGGCTCCACGCGGCCCGGACGCCCTCGGCGACCTCGGGCGTGACGTCGAGGTCGAGCGTCTCCCCCGTCTCGCGGTCCGTGCACCGCACGGACTCCCCCACCGGCAGCTCGGCGTCGCTCGGGTCGAGCAGGTGCACGGCCGTCGTCTCGAACCCGCCCGCGCGCAGTCGCGAGAGCCCGCGCACCGCGCCCGCCGGGTCGAAGAAGTCGGAGACGAGCACCGCGGGCCCCGGCCGCGGGGCGGCCGCCATCACGCGGTCGAGGTCGGGCGCGTGGCGCGTGGGCCCCGCGTCGGGCGCGAGCGCGAGCGCGTCGAAGAGCGCCTCGATCCGCGCGGGGTCGCGGAAGACGTCGACGGGCGGCCGGTCGGGAATCGAGGGGAGCCACGCGAAGGTCACCGTGTCGCGGCGGCGCAGGGCCACGTGGGCGAGCGCCGCGGCGATGCGGCGCGCGTCGCGCGACTTCGCGCCCGCCATGCTCGCGCTGCGGTCCACGCAGAGGAGCACCCGCACGCTGTCCACCGCCTCGAAGCGCTTGACGACGAGCTGGCCGAGGCGGGCGTAGGCGTGCCAGTCGACGTAGCGGAGGTCGTCGCCCGGCGCGTAGGCGCGATGGTCGGCGAACTCGCCGCCGGAGCCGATCCGGCGCGACCGGCGCTCGCCCGGCAGGTCGCCCCGCGCGCGCCGGCGCGTGCGGAGCGCGAGCCGGTCGAGGCGGCGCACGTCGGCCGCCGAGAGGATCGGCTCGGCGACGGTCATCGCGGCCCCGCCGCGCGGCGCAGGGCCTCGAGGTAGCGGCGCACGTACGCGCGGTCGGCGGGCAGCACGCGCTCGGAGGCGACGGCGCGCTCGAGCACGCGGTCGAGGTCCTTCAGCGCCTCCGCGAGGGGGACCGTCGGCGGGGGCGCCGTGCCCGCGTCCTCGTCGCGGACGGCGACCACGGCCGTGTCCTTCTTGACCGTGGGCCCTCCGCGGTCGAGCGGGTCCACGACCTCGTCGTGGA
>DATLLK010000351.1:0-4053 GCA_035537895.1 Planctomycetota bacterium | reverse complement strand
ACGCCGGATCCCGCCGGCGCTCCTCCTGGTCGGGCTGTTGGCCGGCGGCGGGGCGAGGGCGGAGGAACCGGCGGAGTGGGAACGGGATGCGCCGCCGGACCTGTTCTACGTGTCGCCCATGGACGCAAGCGGGAACCCGACGCACGTCGTGTTCCGCGTCGTGGACGACGTGTCCGGTGAGCCGCTCCCCGGGGCAACGGCGACGCTTCGCCAGGAGGACGACGAGCCCGTGACCGGGATCGTGGCCGCGATCCGGACCGGCGTCGCCGACGCGGAGGGGTGGATCCGGATGCGTGCGGACGACCTCGGATGGGAGCCGACCTGGCTCGGGGTCGTGAAGGCGTACGTGGAGGCGCCAGGGCACGCGGGGCTCGCGTACACGAAGGGGACCGGCGGGGAGGCGCGGCTCGCGCGCGCGAGAGACGTCGTGGTCGAGGTGCGCGACGCGTTCGACCGGCCCGTCGCGGGCGCGACGATCGGCGTCCACAGCGCGGGGCTCTGCGGGCACATGCCGGACCTGCGCGCGGCCGTCACCGACCTCGAGGGCCGGGCCGTGATCCCCGCGCTCGGATTCGAGGGCGGGGACGACGACGCGGAGGGATGGGAGGCGTGGGTCTCGGGCGAGGGCTTGCTCGGGGACTACCACGACATCGCCGTGCCGCTCCTCCCCTCGCCACCCCAGGTCCTCCACCACAGCCCCTCGCCCACCGTCGAGGGGACGATCCTCGACGCGGAGGGGAAGCCCGCGGCGGGCGTGCGGGTCGGGACGCTGAACCGCCATCGTGGTCCGTGGACGACGACCGACTCCGTCGGGTGCTTCCGGCTCGTCGGCACCCAGGCCTTCGAGGAGATCACCGTGCGGAGCGACGAGGTGCGCTCGTCGCCCGGTCCGCACGAGTGGCCCTGGTTCACGGCGCCACCGCACGGCGTGCGGCGAATACTCCGCCTCGGGCCGAAAGGGGAGCGCGCCGCGCCCGAGCCGGCACACGAGGTCGAGGTCGTGCTCGTCGACGCGGCCACGAAGGCGCCAATCGAGTCAGACATCCCGTTCTTCGTCGCCGTGCGCGACGGGGATGGCCTGACGTTCGAGGAGCCGAAGCGCCTCCCCTCGGGCTCGTGGTCCCTGCGCCTGGGCGGTGGGGCGACGGTTTGGGCGGAGGCGTCCGCGCGGCTCGAGGTGAAAGACGAGATGCCCGAGCCGGTACGCCTCGAGGCGAGTCGCAACCCGGACCTGCGCATCGCGTTCGCGGACGACCCGGACGCGGTCCGCGTGACCCTGGTCACCGCCACGGCGGAGCGCGCGATCTCCCCGGAGGAACTCGCGAGCGGGAAGATCGCGGTCGGGGTCGGTGTCGAGGCCGCGTTCCGGATCGAGTCCGGGAGGAACGACGAACCGCCCGGTCCCCGCGTCGAGTTCGTGCCGGTCCCGAAGGAGCGCCCTCCCGACGCGCCCCCGCTTCGGCTCCACGCCACGGCGCCGCTTCGACTCCACGCGCGGTGCGAGGCACCCGACGGGAAGCCCGCCGCCGCCTGGCTTACAACCGACCTGGAGCGGTGGCTCGGCGCAGGAGACCTCTTGCCGTGGGACGCGGAGACTCCCGCGAGCCCGGAACCGGAGGTCGCGGTCCACGCGAGCGGGTCGGTGGACGTGCTCGTCGTGCCGGGGGACCGCACGTTCGCGCCCCGCGTGGTGACCGTCGCGATTCCCGAGGGTGCCGCGGAGGGCACGCGGATCGACCTGGGCTCGGTCCGCTTCGCGCCGCGCGGCGAGCCGCACCTGACGGTCCTGCTCCCCGACGGGACTCCCGCGGAGTGGACCTCGCTCCGCGTGATCCGCGGCGACGTCGTCCGGCGCGGGAACCCGAGCGAGGATCGCTCGTTCGACGCCTTCCCGTTCACGCTCGCCACGGGCGATCTTGTCGAGGTGAAAGCGTGGTGGCGGGAGGACGGCGCCGTCACCTGGGCGCAGCCGGTGCGTCGGCGCCTTGAGGGCCCCGGCCCGTGGACGATCCGCGGCGACCTCCCGAGCACCTCGATCGTCCTTGAGCCCGCCGAGACGTACCCCGACCTGACGCTCGTGGTCGACGGAGCCGAGCGCACGGCGACCCCCTGGACCGCCGACGACGGGAAGCGCCACCTCGCGGAGGTCGCGGGACTCTCGCCGGGCCCTCACCAGGTCGCCGTCTCCGCGCCGAACCATCTCACGCGTCTCTACCGCGTCGTTCTGAAAGAGGGCGAGCGGCGCGTCCTCTCTCCGCGCCTGACGCCCCGCCCTGCCACCGCCCCGAAGTAGCCCCCGCGACGCTAGACGGTGAACGTAAGACGATCGCTGTCAGGTGATATCCGTGCAACAAGGGGCCGCGGCTCGTGAATTGAGCGAACATCTCCTGACACCTACCGTTCATCAACTTGGACGGACCCACGTCGGTGCGAGTGTTCCGGGGCTGGGATCTTCTGGCTGCGCCCTACGAGCCGGAGGCGCACCTCGAGCTCGCTGCACAGCGTGGTCGTCTCCTCCCGCGTGTCGACTGGCATTCGTAGCCGCGCCTCGGAACGATCGGTATCGGAACGATCGCTGTCAGGTGATATCCGCGCAACAACGGGCCGCGGCTCGTGAGTTGAGCGGACATTTCCTGACACCGACCGTTCGCAAGCGACGGTGCGTGCGTGCGTGTCGAGGGGAGTGGAGAGAGGATCGGATCGGTACACTTCGCTGGTGGCAAGGAACAGAAAGCGCGCCGTCCCCCCCGAGCCGGAGATTCACCGGGCGGCCCGTACGGGCGACCACACGGCGATCGAGCGTCTGCTCGCGGCAGGCGCGGACGTGGACGAGCGCGCCGACCTCGAGTTCGACCACGGGCCGCACCTGCGCGGTCTGACACCGCTCCTCACTGCCGCACGGTCGATCGACGGCGCGACCGTCGCGACACTCCGCTTGCTGCTCGACCGGGGAGCGGACCTCCAGGCGACGTCGGAGGGCGGTGGGGATGCGGCGTGGTACGCCGCGGGAACCGGGATGCGAATCCGAGGACTCCATCCGTGGCGGGTGGTCCCCGACCATGTCGATCGACTCCGGTTCCTGCTGGACGCGGGATTGTCGCCGCGAGGTCGCAGCGCGAGCGGCAGCACATGTCTCTGCGTGGCCTGCGAGGCGGGCGATCCGGCGCGCGTCGCTTTGCTCCTGGCGCGGGGCGCACCGCCGGGCCCGGACTGGTGCCCTGGAGGGCGTCCGCCCCGAAGGGCACCCCCTTCGTACGTCATTCCCCTGTTCTGCGCCGCCGCATCCGGGTCGAGCGAGTGCGTCGATCGCCTCCTCGCCGCGGGTGCGTCCGTAGCGCAGCACGACGAGAACGGGTCCACGGCCCTTTCGCACGCTGGCTCCCCCGAGGTCGTGCGAGCCCTCGTGAGGGCAGGCGCCGACGTACGGGCCGTGGACGGATGGCGGAGGGACCCGCTGGCCGCGGTCCTCGACGACGCCTCCGCCGATGGCGAGTGCTTGGACCCCGGGCTCTTCGAGGTCGCGCGCGCTCTTCTCGAGGCGGGGGCCGCGTTGGATCGCGTTCCCGGCAGTCCTACGTCGCGCCTGTACGACGCTGCCTTCACCCACAACGCGGACGCCGTGGAGTTTCTGCTCTCCATGGGACTGCGCCCGATGGCGGACTCCTACCATGAACGGACACCGCTCCACGCCATCGCGTGGCAGGGCGAGTACACCGACTCGTCCATGAAGGCAGCGTGCGAGCGGATCATCCGTGCGCTCGTCGCGGCGGGGAACCCGGTGAACGCGCGGGACGAGGAAGGAGGCACGCCGCTCGACGAGGCGTACGACGGCGACTGGCCGAACGACACGGCGATCCGCGTCCTGCTCGAACTCGGCGGCGATCCGGGCGGGCGCCGCGCCGAACCCGGCGAGTGAGGACGAGGAGCGGAGGCACGGCGCGCAGGACCGCGCGAGCCATCAAGGCACCAGCGGGCTTTGGATCCAAGGTCCGGGAAGGCGCGGGGCGGACTCCGCGAGCCCGAGCGAACGGGGCGGGCCGCCCTCCCCTCTCC
>DATLLK010000350.1:0-3102 GCA_035537895.1 Planctomycetota bacterium | reverse complement strand
GCCTCGTCGACGATGCCGAAGAGGTTGTGGTAGTCGCCGAGCACGTCCTGGTAGGCGCCCACCATCAGGATCGCGACGTAGTAGGGACGGCCGTCGAGCTCGTGGAGGTCGAGGCTGTCCTTCACGTCGCGCAGGTCGACGAAGCGGTCGACCTCGCCGTCGCTGTCGCACGTGACGTCGCAGAGCGTCGCCTGGACCGTGGGCTCCTCGCCGAGCCGGTGGATCGGGACCACGGGGAAGAGCTGGTCGAGCGCCCACGAGTCGGGGATCGACTGGAAGACGCTGAAGTTGGCGATGTACTTCGTGACGAGGCGCTTCTCCAGGTCCTCGAACTCCTCCGGGACGAACCGGTCCTCCTTCGCGAAGTGGACGGCCTGGCGCGCGATGGCCTCGTAGAGCCGCTCGCCGAGCGCCCGCTCGCGAAGCGAGAGGTAGCCGAGGTCGAAGAGGCCGTAGAGCTCCTCCCGCTTCACCATCGCGTCGTGGTAGTACTCGCGGTGGTTCTTGCGGGTCATCCCGTCGAGGATCTCCTTCATCTCGCGCAGCACGTCGTGGACGTCCTGCGGCACCATCAGGTGCGCGGGGTCGGGCGGCGTCGCGTTCGCGCCCCGGACCTCGCAGATGAGGAGCGAGTGGAACGCGACGAGCGCGCGCCCCGACTCGGAGGCGATCGAGGGCTCGGGCACCCCCTCCGCGCCGCAGATCTCCCGGACGATGTAGACGACGTCGTTCGCGTACTCCTGGAGCGTGTAGTTCATCGACGCCTCGTACGACGTCTTGCTGCCGTCGTAGTCGACGCCCAGGCCGCCGCCCACGTCGAGGACCTCGAGCGGCGCGCCCGCGGCGCGCAGCTTCGCGTAGACGCGGGCCCCCTCCTTGACGGCCGCCTTGATCCGCTTGATCTCGGGGATCTGGCTGCCCACGTGGAAGTGGAGGAGGCGGAAGGAGGAGAGCGCGTCGGCGCGCTTCAGCTCCTCGACGGCCTCGAGCACCTCCTGCGTCGTCAGACCGAACTTCGCGGCCTGCCCGCCCGACTTCTCCCACTTGCCCGAGCCGCGCGCGTGGAGGCGGATCCGCATGCCGATCAGCGGCGCGACCCCGACCTGCTTCGACACGCGCAGGATGAGCCCGACCTCCTGGGGCTTCTCGACGATCAGGACGACCCGCTTGCCGAGCTCGACGCCCCGGAGCGCCAGCCGCACGTACGCGGCGTCCTTGTAGCCGTTGCAGATGATCAGGGCGTCGGGGTTGAGGCGGTGGGAGAGCGCGATCGCGAGCTCCGCCTTGCTCCCGGCCTCGAGCCCCATGCCGCGGTCGCGCCCGGCCTCTACGAGCTCGTCGACCACCTCGCGCTTCTGGTTGACCTTGACGGGGAACACGCCGAGGTAGCGGTTCGCGTAGGCGTACTCGGTGATCGCCTTGTCGAAGGCGTCGAAGAGCTCGTGCACCCGGTCGGCGAGGATCTGCGGGAATCGCAGGAGCGCCGGGAACCGGACCTTCTTCTTGCGCAGGCGGCCGACGAGCGCGTGCAGGTCGACCGAGCGGTCGTCGCGGTTGGGGCGGACGACGAGGTGGCCGGCTTCGTTGACCTCGAAGTAGCCGGCTCCCCAGTTCTCGATGCCGTAGAGGCGGACCGCGTCACGAACGTTGAAGGACAATCCGGTGTGCTCCGGCGGCGTGAGGCGTCACCCGAACGTGGACTCCCTTGCCGCGAAGCGCAGGTTTATCCCACTGAACCGCGGGTGCGTCAATCGGACCGGCCCTTTACGGGGTGTTGGCACGCCCGCCACCTCAACGCGGCCGGATCGGGAGTCAGATGACTTCCCGGGAGACGTTCCTGATCGAGCGGGCGCGATGGCGGAGGCCCTCGCGAGGTGAGATCCCGCTCACGCGCTCTCGGGGTGCGTACCTGCGGCCGCGAGCGCCGCGTGTCAAGACCCCGACACGTACGCGAGCGGCCGCGCCGCACGGGCCCCGCCAGCGCGCCCGGCCCCGCCTGAGTTCAGCGACTGGCGTCCACCGGCGCAGGGGCGGGTGTGCCCCCGACGGTGGTGGGGCGGTACGCGTGCTCGCGGGCGCGGATGATCTCAACCTTCTCGATGCGGTCGCCGCGGACGAGGCGCTCGACGTTCTCCTGGCCCTCGAGCACGCGCCCGAAGACGGTGAAGTCCTCGAGGTGGCCGGCCGTCGCCGTCGTCAGGAAGAACTGGCTGCCCTCCGTGTCCTTCCCGGAGTTCGCCATCGCGATCACGCCGCGAAACGGCCGCCTCCCCGTCTTCGAAGCGGGCTCGGTCGGGATCCGGTAGCCGGGGTTCCCCTGACCCGCTATGCCCTTCCCGGTCCTCGAGTTCGGGTCGCCGCCCTGTGCGATGTAGAAGGGCACGACGCGGTGGAAGGTCGTCCCGTCGTAGAACCCCGCGCGCGCGAGCCAGACGAGGTTCGCCGTCGTGTTCGGGGCGTCGTCCTCGAACAGCTCGACGAGGACGGGCCCCTTCGACGTGGTGATCCGGACGCGGGGCAGGTCGCCCTTCGCGTCGTCGCGCTGGCGCAGCGCGAGCTCCTGGGACCACGCCCCCTCGTATCTCGCGGCGAGCTTCGCGATCGTGGCCGTCGTCTCGTCGACGGGCCACGCGGCGACGATGGGGTCGAGGCGGGCGCGGGCCTTGGCGAACTCCCCCTGGCGGTAGAGCAGGATCCCGGTCGCCAGATCGACGGCCGGGTCTCCCGCCGGGCGGGATCCCGCCTCCCTCGAGAGTCGGCTCATCGCCGCCGTGTAGTCCGACGGCTCCGTGTCGGGGCGCTCCGTCCACGCCTTCACGTCCGCCTCGGCGAGCGCCCACTGCGCCTCGCGCAGGTGCGGGACCGCCGCGAGCGCCCGCGCGTACGCGGCGCGCGCGCCCGGCTCGTCGTCGAGCTGGCGCAGGACGTTGCCGCGGAACACGTGGAGGATCGCCAGGTCGGGGCGCGCGGCGATCGCGTCGTCGAGCGGGACGACCAGCAGCGCGCGCGCGTTCTCGCGCTGGACGCCGCCCGAGCGCTGCGCGCCCACGAAACGGCCCCAGGCCTCCACGCGGCGCTGGTCGGCGGCGTCCAGCGCGAGAA
>DATLLK010000349.1:0-2163 GCA_035537895.1 Planctomycetota bacterium | reverse complement strand
TCGGCGGGGTGAGCGACGACCCCCGTCACCCTCCGACCTATCCTGCGCCGTCGTCCCCGAAGGGACTGCTGATCGTCCTGGGCCTCCTGATCTTCGTCGGGATCGTCGCCGCGGCGCTGCTCGGCGACGCGTGGATGTGGTTCTTCCCGCGGGAGTGACGCGCATGCCGACGGAACGTCCGCGCCGTAGCAGGTCGGGCCTCGTCGTCGCAGCGCTCCTCGCGCTCGCCGGGGTCGCGGCGGTCGTCGCGTTCCAGCCCGGACGGCGGGACGTGGAGGTCGTGCGGACCGACGAGGAGCACGCGGCGTCGGGAGAGGCTCCGCGGCTCGCCGAGGCCCCGGGAGCGACGCCGCCCGGCTCGAGGACGTCGCCGGGCCCGGGTCCCGGATCCGCGCCGGAGGAGGGCGATCCCGTCCCCGAGGAGGCGGAGGCGATCGTGATCGAGGGCACGGTCCTCGACGACGCGACGGGCCGGCCGCTCGAGGGGGCGACCGTCTACCTTCGCGTCGCGGACCCGGGCTGCCCCTCGCCTCCCGACTCGTTCTTCGACGACGCGGCCCCGGGCTCGAGCGGCGCCATGCGCCTGACGATGTCCGGCGAGCAACGGATCGCCTCGGTCATCGACGTCCGGGCGAAGACCGGCGCGGGCGGGCGGTTCACGGCCGCGTGGGTCGCGGGCGTCGACGCCGACGTCTACGCGCGCCACCCCGGATACGTCCCCGCGGGCGTGTGCCGGCACGCGCCCCCGACGCCCGTGACGCTGCGCCTGCGCGAGGGCGCCGCGATCGAGGGCGTCGTCAGCCGCAACAGCGGCGAACCCATCCTCGGCGCGAAGGTGGAGTGCGTCCCCGACCCGGCGATGCAGGGCGTCCTCGGGCATCGCGACGTGACGAAGGTCGGCGAACGGGGCGAGTTCGCGCTGCGCGGGCTCCTCCCGGGTCCGGTCCGCGTGACGGCGTCGCACCCGAAGTTCGTCCCGACGACCAGCGAGCCGGTCGAGCCGGGGTTGAAGGGGCTGCGCCTCGTCCTCGTCCCCGCCTTCCTCGTCACGCTGCGCCTCGCGCCCGACGACGCGAAGGAGCCGGAGGCCCCCACCGCGGAGTGGCGCGCCGACGGCGCGCCCCCGCTCTCCGACCTGGTCATGCTCCAGCGCGCGGGCGTGCCGCGGGTCCCCGACGCGCCGGAGACAGGACCGGTGCTGAACGCCGGCGGGCTCCTCTACGAACCCCTCGCGATCCCGTGCGACCGCCGGACCGTCACGTTCACCGTGAAGGCCATGGGGTACGCGCCCTGGACCTCGGACCCGATCGAGATCCCGAGGGACGGCGGCGAGGCGACGCTCGACGTCCCCCTGCGGCACGATCCCGACCTGGGCCGCCTGATCGTCCACGTCGAGAACGAGAGCGGCCAGCCGCTCTCGTGGACCGGCGAGGGATGCGAGGCGGAAGTGGGTCGCCGCGACGGACGGCCCGTCCCCGGGGGGATCGTCCTCCAGGCCGGCGAGCGGCTCGACCTGCCCGCGCTCCCGTCGGGCCCGTACGCCGTGCGGATCCTCTCGCCCAAGCACGCCCCCGCGCGGCTCGAGGCGACGGTGCCGGCGGGCGGCATCGAAGAGACGCGCGTGCGACTCGGGCCCCCCGCGCAGTTGCGCGTCAAGTTCACGGCGCCCGATCCGTTGATCGTCCGGTTCCGCCTGCTCCAGGGGCGCGAGACGGCCCGCTTCTACGTGGAGGGCGACACCGGGCCCGAGGACCCCAACGCCCCGCCGGGAGAGCAGTCGTTCCAGATCGGGGCCGGGCAGGTCGTGCTCACGGGGCTTGCGACGGGCCGCTATACCGTCGAAGTCATCTCGCCCGACTTGACCGCGCCCGCGACGGGCGTGGACCTGGTCGAGGGCGAGGCGAAGGACCTCGAGATCGCCGTCTCCCTCAAATGACCGCCGCCGCACCCGCCCTACGCCGGACACCCATGCGACGCCTCCTGCTCGTGCTCGTACCGGTCCTCGCGGCGGTCGCCGCCGCGCACGCCCGGGCGGCCGACGCGCCGTCTCCGCCGCCGGCGCCGCCTCCGACGCCGGTTCCGGTGCCCGCGCCGGAGACGCCGAAAGAGACACCGGCCGCGCCCGCCGACCCGTCGGCTCCTGCTCCTGCCCCTACCCCCGCC
>DATLLK010000348.1:0-5332 GCA_035537895.1 Planctomycetota bacterium | reverse complement strand
GGTCGCGGGTGGGGCGCGACTTCCAGCGCTTGAGCATCCACGCCCAGGCCGTGGGGTGCTCGCGGATGGCACGCGAGATCACGTCGTTCATCCGGGCGAGCGCCCGCGGAACGTCGATCGACTCGTCGCCCGTGCGCGGCTCCATCAGGTTGCCCGAGATCCACAGGCGCCACCGGGCCTGCCCCTCGGGAAGGAGCAGGACGACGGCGAGCGGGACGCCGTACCAGTGGGCGAGCATGGCGGGCAGCGGTGTCGTGCGCGCCGGGATCCCGAGGAAGGGGACGTACACGCCCCCGTAGCGGCCCGGGACGTTGCGGTCGGCGAGCAGCGAGACGCAACCGCCGTTCTCGATCGCGCGACGCATCGCCATCGCGCCGCCCTTGCGCAGGGCCCCGCCGCCCGCGCCGCGGTCGCGCAGCTTCGCGAAGAACGCGTCCACCGCGGCGTTCCCGGTCGTCTCCGCGAGGTAGGTGACCGGCGGCACGTACTCGAGGAGGCTGCGCGAGGCGAGGAGGAGCTCCCAGTTGCCGAAGTGCGCCGAGGCGAGGACGAAGCTCGGGTTCTCGCGGGCGAGCGTCCGGAAGCGCTCGTCGTCCTCCGGCGAGATCCGGACGTGCCGGCTGTAGCGCTCGGGCGTCAGGTCGCGCAGGTGGAAGAGGAGGACCTCCGCGCGCACGGCGTTGCGGTAGGCGCCCCGGAGCGTCGCCCGGCGCTGCCGCGGCGTCATCTCGGCGCCGAAGACGGCCTCGAGGCCCTGCATCCCCGCGCGGCGTCCGCGCGGGTCGAGCGCCCACAGGACGAACCCGAAGGCGTCGCCGAAGGCGAGGGCCGCGCGCGTGGGCAGCGCGGGCAGCACGAAGGCGAGGAACCGGAGCGGGGCCACCGTCGCCGCCTCGGCGATGCGTCGGAAGCCCCGGCGAAGCCGAAGCAGGAGGGGCGGGCCGGCCGTCACCCCGCGAGCGTAACGCGGGTCAGGCGCGCGAGAGAACCAGAGCCGCGGCCTGGCCGTCGAGGCCCTCGGCGAGCAGGAGGATCCCGCCCGACGTCTCCGCCGCGACGAGGCAGGCGAGCGCGGCGTCGATTGCGTCGCTCGCGGGGCCGGCGTGACCGAGGTTTAACCGCCAGGAGCGGACGGGGACGCCCGCGAGCGCGGGCACGCCCGCGAGCGCGGCCGCCGCGCGATCCGTGTGGGCCGCCACGACGACCGAGACGTCGCCGGCGTCCGCGCCCGCCTCGAGGAGCGCCGCCTCCGCCGCGTCCCGCA
This sequence comes from Planctomycetota bacterium, assembly GCA_035537895.1. Classification (GTDB taxonomy): domain Bacteria; phylum Planctomycetota; class PLA2; order PLA2; family JAEUHO01; genus DATLLK01. The sequence continues at coordinate 4,068 of DATLLK010000348.1, read as the reverse complement.
TCGCGGCGGGGGAGGCGCCGTGCGGCGAGTCGGGGCCGAATGCCGCGCCGTGGCCCAGGACGACGGCGATGGGCGTCACGCCGCGCGCCTTCGCCGCGGCCAGGCGCTCGAACACGAGCGCGCCCGCGCCCTCGCCGGGCACCGCGCCCGCGGGGAGAAGGCCCGCGTGCTCGATCTCCATCCGCACGACGGGGACGGCGATGCGCGCCGCGCCGCACGCGACGGCGGCGGTCGCGTCGCCCCGGGCGACGGCGCGAGCGGCGAGGGAGACGGCGAGCAGGCCCGCGCCCGACCATCCCGAGAGCGTCGTGTTCGAGCCGCGCAGGCCGTGCCACGCGGAGAGGAAGGAGAACGCGTTGTTGTTGAGCGTCCCGAGCAGATAGAAGGGGTTCATCTTCCGCACGGAGGCGGGATTGAGCGCCTCCGGGACGCTCGCAGCGGGCTTCTTGAACCCGTCCGTCGCGTCCTCGAACGCCGCGCGGTAGTCCGCGTAGGACGTCGGTTCCAGGTCCACCTGGGCGAGGACCAGGGACTTCCGCGCGTCCTCGTGGCCCTCGAGACGCGCGGACGCGACGGCTTCCGCGACGGCGGTCACCGCCATCTGCCCCGAGCCGTTCAGGAACTTCGCCTGCGCCTCGAGGTCCGGCGGCACCGGCGCGCGCAGCCACGGCTCCTCGACGAGCGCGGCCGGGCCCGGCGCGCTCCGTCCCGCGGCAAGCGCCGCCCGCACGGCGGGAACGCCGATCCCGAGCGGGGTCACGAGTCCGGTCCCCGTGACGGCGGCGTCGCCGTCGATCGGTCGCCTCACGGCGCCCCCCGCTTCGCCGCGGGCGCCGGCGCCTTCAGGACCTTCCACGCCTGCTCGACCCGCTCCCTCGCGTCGAGCCCCTCGAGCGGGACGCTCTGCCCCTCGAACTCGACCGACGCCTTCCGCTCCCCGGCGACGGTGCTCTCCGCGCGGAAGCGCCGCCGCGCGGGGTCCTCCGACGCGACGACCTCCACGCGCAGGTCGATGCGGTCGCCCGGCACGGCGACGCCGAAGTAGCGCGCGCTCGCGACCCGGTCGAGGAGGAACCACCGCGTGAAGTCCGAGGCCACGGCCTCGTGCCAGCCCGCCAGCTGCGCGAACATCTCGAGGACGAGGGTTCCCGGGACGACCGGCCGGCCGGGGAAGTGCCACTCGAGGTAGTCCTCGCTCATCGCGACGTTCTTCGCGCCCCGCGCGAAGGACCCGGGCACGACCTCCTCGATGCGGTCGACGAGCAGGTACCTCACGACGCCTCCTCGGGCAGGAACGGCCAGACCACGGACGCCATGGCGAGCCCGCCCGCGTGCGTGAGCGAGAGGGCGGGCTCGGCGAGGCGGAGCATCCGGGCCGTGCGGGCGATCGTCCCGTAGATGCGCAGGCGCGGCGCGCCCTCGGCCCGCACGACCTCGATGTCGAGGAGCGCCGCGTCGGGGCCCTCGGTCGAGAGCCCGCGTCCCAGGGCCTTCAGCACCGCCTCCTTCGCGGCGAAGCGCGCGGCGAAGTGGGGCCAGGGGTCGGCGTGGCGGCGGCAGTAGGTGCGCTCCTCCTCGGTGAACACGCCCTCCTCGAAGGCGGGGTTCTCCTCGACGATCGACCGCAGGCGGTCGATCTCGACGAGGTCGATGCCGTGGCAGAGGGTCGCCTTCATGCGACCGACATCCCTCCGTCGACGACGAACGACTGCCCCGTCACGTAGGCGGCGTCGTCGGAGCACAGGAAGAGCACGAGCCCCGCCACGTCCTCCGGCGTCCCGAAGCGCCCCATGGGGATCCGCGGGAGGATCTGGTCGCCCGCCCGGCGCTCGACCGCGGCCGAGAGGTCGGTCCGGATGAAGCCCGGGAGCACGGCGTTCACGGTGATCCCGCGCTCGGCCACCTCGACCGCCACGGCGCGCGTGAAGGAGATCACGGCGCCCTTGGCCGCCGCGTAGTTCGCCTGGCCCCGCCCGCCGCGGATCCCGGAGACCGACGCCACGTTCACCACGCGGCCGGCGCGCGCGGGGAACATCGTCGCGAGCGCGGCCCGCGTGCAGAGGAAGACGCCGTCGAGCACCACGTCCATGACGCGCCGCCAGTCGGCCGTCCGCATCGAGAGCAGCAGCGTGTCCTTCACGACCCCCGCGTTGTTGACGAGCAGGTCCAGGCGGCCGTGCCGCTCGACGACGCCCTTGAAGAGCGCCTCGACCTCCGCCTCCTTCGACACGTCGGCCGCGGCGACCTCGGCCTTGCAGCCGGCGGCGCGCAGCTCGTCGACGAGGGCCGCGGCCGGGCCGTCGGCCTTGCGGCCGTTGACGACCACCGTGGCGCCGTCGCGCGCGAGGCGCCGCACGACCGCGGCGCCGATCCCGCGACCCCCGCCGGTCACGACGGCGACGCGGTCCTTCAGGTCGGCGTGGATCATGCGCGGCGCGGCTCCCTCGGCTTTCGCAGCGCGATGGTGGCATTGTGGCCGCCGAAGGCGAGCGCGTTCACGAGGGCCGCCCGGACGGGCGTCGCCCGGGCCGTCCCGAGCACGTGGTCGAGCGCGCAGGAGGGGTCGACCTCGTGGGGGGCGACGTTGATCGTCGGGGGGACGACGTCGCGCGCGATCGAGAGGACCGTCGTCGCGAAGGCGACCGAGCCCGCCGCGGCGAGGAGGTGCCCCATCGCCGACTTCCCCGAGGAGACCGCGATCCGGTCCGCGCGCGCCCCGAAGACCGAGCGGATCGCCTTCGCCTCCGCCGGATCGTTCAGCTTGGTCCCGGTGGCGTGCGCGGAGATCGCGTCGACTTCGGCGGGGTCCATCCGGGCGTCGGCGAGCGCCTTCGCCATCGCCTCGGCGGCGCCGCGGCCCTCGGGGTGGGGGGCGGTCACGCGGAAGGCGTCGAAGGACGATCCGTAGCCCGCGACCTCCGCGAGGATGCGCGCGCCGCGCGCGCGCGCGTGCTCCTCCGCCTCGAGCACGGCGATCCCCGCGCCCTCGCCGGTCACGATGCCCGTGCGCCGCCGCGAGAAGGGACGGCAGGCCGCGGGCCCCGCCTCGGTCGCGGCGGCCCCGAGCAGCACGAAGAAGACGAGGCCCAGGGGGTCGACCATCGCGTCGGCGCCGCCCGCGAGCATCCAGTCGGCGCGGCCCGCGCGGATCTCCCGCACGGCGGACCCGATCGCCTGGAGCGACGCGGCGCACGCCGTCGTGATGGCGAGGACCGGGCCGCCCAGCCCCGCGCGGCGCGCGATCTCCGTCGCCGGCCGGTCGATCGGGCTGCGCCAGAGCGACCCGCCGTGGACGGTGGCGGTCCCGCGCGCGAAGGCCGCGGCGTCGAACGCCCCGGCCGCGTCGCTGCCCGCGACGAAGTCCTCGAGGCGATGCGCGCCGGGACCCGAGGCGACGGCCGCGCCCGCACGGGGGTGGCTCCCCGGGACGATGCCCGCGTGCGCGAGCGCGCGCCGCGCAGCGGCGACCCCGAAGATCGTGCGCAGGTCCGTCGTGTCCGCGTCGGGACCGTGCTCCGCGCGCAGTGTCGCGACGTCGGCCTCGGGGACCTCGCCGACCGCGCGCGTGGGGGGCTTCGAGGCGCCGAGGCGGCGGGGCGCGGCCACGCCGCAGGCGCCCGCCAGCAGGCGTTCCCAGACCGTCTCGAGGTCGTGCCCGAGCGGCGTGACGAGGCCCAGGCCCGTGACGACGACGCGTCGCGTCACGCGAGCCCTCCGTAGACGGAATAGGCACGGCGCAGGGCGTCCGGATCCCCCGCGGGGTGATGGCCGTAGAGGACGCGGCCGATCGAGGCGACGACCCGGCCCTAGGCGCGCGCCTCTGCGCTCCCGACGCTACCCTTCGGGTGGGTCGACAGCAGCGTGCCCTCGATGTCGAGGCGCACGCCAGGCGCGAGATCGGGCGGCAGCGCGGCGTCCTCGAGCATGGAGAAGAAGGGGAGGACGCGGAAGTCGTGCGCCCGGATGACGAGCCACCCGAGCGTCTGGAGCATCGACTCGAGCACGAGCGCGGCGGGGACGACGGGCTTGCGCGGGAAGTGCTCGCGCAGGTGCTCGTCCTGGATCGAG
>DATLLK010000347.1:0-2769 GCA_035537895.1 Planctomycetota bacterium | reverse complement strand
GCCAGAGCCGCTGCGGCGCCGAAGCCCGCGCCCGCCCGAAAGGCCTCGCCCTCGCCGAAGGCCACGCCCTCGCCGAAGGCCCCGTCCTCCGCGAAGGCGTCCGGCGCGCAGAAGGCCCGCGCCACGCGACCGACGTCGCGCCCCGCCCGCCGGCGCCGGAGCTGACGGGGACCCATGGCGATCGTGTCCGTCGAGCACCTGTCGAAGTCGTACGGACGCCGTCCGCCCGCGCTGTCCGACGTCGGGCTCGAGGTGGGCCCGGGCATCACGGGGCTCCTCGGTCCCAACGGCGCCGGCAAGTCGACGCTGATCCAGTGCGTCCTCGGGCTCCTGCGCGACTTCACGGGCGAGGCGACCGTCCTCGGGCTCGACGCGCGGCACGACCGGCTCGCGATCCGGCGCCGCGTCGGCTACATGCCGGAGGTGGACGCCCTCCTGCCCCGCATGTCGGGCGTCACCTCGGCGCGCTACCTGGCCGAGCTGACGGGCATGTCGCGCCGCCACGCGCTGCGCCGCGCCCACGAGTGCCTCCACTACACGGGCCTGACCGAGGCGCTCTACCGGCCGTGCGAGGAGTACTCGACGGGCATGCGCCAGCGATTGAAGCTCGCCCAGGCCCTCGTCCACGACCCCGAGGTCCTCTTCCTCGACGAGCCCGTGTCCGGGATGGACCCCGCGGGCCGCGACGAGTTCCTCGGCCTGATCCGGAGCCTCGCGCGCGACCACGGCAAGCACGTCGTGTGGTCGTCCCACATGCTGCCCGACGTCCAGAAGGTGGCGGACGCCGTGCTCGTCCTCGACCGCGGGCGGTTGCGCGGCTCGTTCCGTCTCGAGGACCTCGCAGGCGCGTCGGACCGGCTCCGCGTCGAGGGGACCGGCGACGTCGAGGGCTTCCATCGCGAGCTCGCGCGCCGCGGCCTCTCCGTCGAGGCGGCCGCCCCCGCCTCCGGCGTCCCCGAGACCGAGGTGGGGCGCTTCGTGCGCATCGTCGGCGGCGTCGAGGGCGGACCGGGCTCGGTGCTCGCGGCCGCGCTCGCCTCCGACGTGCGCGTGCGCTCGCTCTCGCCCGTCGTCGAGCGCCTGGAGGACGTGTTCGACCGGTTGATCGGCGTGGCCCACGGCTCCGCGGCCGCCGCGGCGGACCGCCCGTGACGCTCCACGCCCGCGGCTACCGCCCGCACGAGCACGGCCTCGACGGCCGGGGCCCGCGGTTCCTGCCGATCCTCGCGCAGGGCTACCGGGACGCCGTGCGGGGGAAGGCGTTCCGGCGCCTGACCCTCGTGTTCCTGATCGCGCTGGTGTTCCACTGCGTGACGCTCTACGTGGTCCCGGAGTTCCTCCTGAAGCGCGTGAGCGGGTTTTCGGGGCCCTCCGAGCTCCTGCGGACGACGGTCGCCTCCTACGTCCAGACGATGTCGCCCCTGGTGCCGCTCCTGGCGCTGTTCGTCGGCGCCGGCCTCGTCGCGGAGGACCTTCGCACGCGCGCGCTGCCGCTCTACCTCGTGCGCGCGTTGACGCCCGTCGACTACTGGCTGGGCAAGCTCCTGATCCCGGTGTCCGTCATCGCGACCTCCTACGTCGCGCCGCTCCTCTTCCTCGTGCTGTTCGGCGTCCTGCTGCGGCCTTCCAACGAGATCCTCGGCTTCGCGGCGGAGCAGGGGCGCCTGACGGTCGCGGTCCTCGCGCACGGCCTGCTCACGGGGCTCACCTACGGGAGCCTGATGCTCCTCGTCTCGACGCTCGCCGGCCGTCGCATCGGCGCGCTCCTCCTGGGCGCGGCGGTCGTGTACGGGGGCGAGATGCTCCGCGTCACGCTCGGCCGCCAGTCGATCCCGGGAAGGGACTACTGGCGGGCGCTCGCCCTCCCGTCCGACCTGCGGGTCGTCTTCAACGAGATCGCCGGCATCCCGCCGCGCTGGGCGGGCTGGAGCCCGCGGGTGGCCTTCGCGCTCGTCGCCGTCGGCGTCGTGATCGTGGTGGGCGCGCTGGTCGTGCTGCGCCGCGCGCGCAGCGTGGAGGTGACGTCGTGAGCGCGCCCTCGATCCGCCTCGAGGACGTCTCGAAGTGGTACGGCGACGTGCTGGCCGCCAACGAGGTCACGGCCGAGTTCGGCCCCGGTGTCACGGGGCTCCTCGGCCCCAACGGCGCCGGCAAGAGCACGCTCTTGAAGCTGGTCACGGGGACGCTCGCGCCGAGCCTCGGGACGGTCCGGCTCTGCGGCGAGCCGCCGTTCTCGTCGCCGCACGTGCTCCGCCGGCTGGGCGTCGTGCCCGAGCAGGACCCGGTCTACCCGCGCGCGTCCGCGCTCGAGGTGACGACGTACCTGACCCGGCTCCACGGGTTCTCCGCGCGCGACGCGAAGGCCCGCGCCCGGGCGGCGCTCGAGCGCGTCGGGCTCGCGGACGCCATGCACCGGCGCGTCGGCAACTACAGCAAGGGCATGCGCCAGCGGGCCAAGCTCGCGCAGGCGCTCGCGCACGGCCCCGACATCCTGTTCCTCGACGAGCCGCTCACCGGCTGCGACCCCCTGGCGCGCGTGCGCGTCCTCGAGGTGCTCAAGGCGTTCGCCGCCGCCGACCCGGCGCGCGCGATCGTCGTCTCGTCGCACGTGCTGCACGAGATCGAGACGCTGACCTCGACCATCCTGCTCATCCACAAGGGGCAGGTGCTCGCCGAGGGCGACGTCTACGCCATCCGCGCGCTCATCGACAAGCATCCGCACAAGGTGCGCGTCGAGTGCGACCGGCCGCGCGAGCTCGGGCGCGCGCT
>DATLLK010000346.1:0-2964 GCA_035537895.1 Planctomycetota bacterium | reverse complement strand
CGTGTAAAGCGTCCGGGGGGGTCCACCGCGACACGACATCGCGTGGAAACACAGTTGCCGGGACCATTTTCGCGCTCCGCGCGAAAATGCCCTGAGCGAGCGCCGTTTCGGCGCGAGTCGAAGGGTATCCGTCGCCGCCCGCCGAGCGAGTCTTCGAGCCGAGGCGCTCCGCTCCGCTCTTCTCCGCTCCTACGGACAACTCGGCGGCTGCGGCATCTGCCCATACCTCGCCGCGATCTCCGACCGCATCCGGTCCACCGCGCGGCAGAACTCGACGCCGAACGGCTTGGTGTCGAGCGCCGGCAGCGGCGCGTGCTCGTCGGGGTCCGTGACCAGGTCGTAGATCTCCTCGCTCCGGTGCTGGCCGGACGGAAGGTCGTAGGCGAGGACCCACTTCGCCTGCGGCGTGCGCACGCTCACGAGCCCGAGCGGGGCGCTGCCCGTGCCGACGACCTCGCCCTCCGCGATCGCCGCGTGGCCCGCGGACGTGCCGCTCGCCACCGGGACGAGGGACCGACCGTCGATGCCGGCGGGCACGACGTCCCCGAGCCCCGCGAGGTCGAGCAGCGTCGGCATCACGTCCACGAGCGAGCATCCGTCGCGGACGACGCGGCCGGCGGGCAGGCGCTTCGGCGCACGGATCACGAACGGCACCTTGAGGACCGCGTCGTGCATCGACTGACCGTGGTAGAGGTGCCCGTGCTCGCCGAACGACTCGCCGTGGTCCGCCACGACCATGAAGACGGTGTCCTTCGGAAGGCCGAGGCTGTCGAGCGTCTTGAGCGTGTGGTCGATGCGCCGGTCCACGTAGGCGAGGCCGCGCTCGTACGCCGTGCGCATGCGCGTCGGCAGGTTCGCGGAGGGCGCGCGTTGCCATCCACCGGCCATCCACTGGTTGTACGGGCCCATGAGCGTGGCCGTCCGCGACGGCCCGAGGAGCAGGTCGATCGCCTTGCGGCTGCAGGGGTCCGACGTGCGCGTCGCGACGAAGTCGGCGTAGAGGAGGTCGTCGACGGGCTGCCCTGCGTCGAGCGACGCCACGAGCTTGCGCGCGACCTCCTTCACCTCGGGATTCGGGCGGCACTGCAGGCGGATCGGCAGGTCCTTGTCGCCGTACGGGTCGTGGGGAGCGCCGGTGTGGAGCATCAGGAAGAACGGACGGTCCTTCGGTCGCTTCGCCTCCCAGGGCTCGAGGAAGAACTCCGGGTCGTGGAGGTCGAAGTTCGTCGTGAACTGGTCGAAGCCGGTCCCGAGTCCCAGCTCGGGCGCGACCCAGCCGCCGGCCGTGCAGGCCGCCGTGCTCCACCCGTTCGCCTCGAACACCTCGGCGAGCATCACCACGCCCGGCGGCACGCGGCGCATCGCCGCGTCGTTGAACGCCAGCTGCGCGCCGTGGCGCCGCGGCAGGAGCCCCGACAGCGCGCTCGCGATCGAGGGGAGCGTCCAGGGCGCCGTGGCGCTGGCCTCGGTGAACGTCACGCCTTCCGCGGCGAAGCGGGACAGCGAGGGCACGCGCGGCGTGCCGTCGGCGCGGGGCGAGAGCGCGTCCCACCGCAGCGTGTCGATGATGAGCAGCACGACGCCCGGCGGTGACCCGTCGCCGGGCACCTCGCGCGCACGACAGCCGATGACGCCGGAGACGGCGACCAGGCCTGCGAGGAAGAGGAGCGATCGTGAGCGCACGCACGTGCTGTTGCACAGGCCGTGCCGTCGAAAAACGAGTCCAACGGCCCGATTCCTGGCGTTTTCGAGCATGTGGGGGCCAGGCGAAGGACCCGCCCGGGCCTTTACTCCCGTTCCTGCGCTGACACGCGCTGGAACGCCCGTTACCGGGACTCGCTCGACGAACCGGGCCCTTCGGCCCCCCACCCTCGGCTCCGATGGCAAGATCCGAGCGGCATGGACCGCTTCCCCGCCATCGCGCCGCGCACGCGCACCCTCACGGGCGTCGCGATCCTCGCTTCGCTCGCGGTCGCCGCGGGATTCGCGCGCGGCGCGCCGCCCGAGCCTCCGCCGCCCCCGGCCCAGGGGTTCGGCGCGCCGACCTCCGCGACCGTCGCGGTCGAGTCGGGATCGTTCCCGAACCCGATCGACGCCGACCTGCTCGTCCACTGGCTGCGCCCCGCGGGCCGCAAGCCGAACGAACGCCTCCCGCTCGTCGCGTTCCTCCACGGTTTCGGCGCGCCGAGCGAGCGGCCCTACCGCGCGTGGCTCGAGCACCTCGCACGCCGCGGCGCGATCGTCGTCTATCCCGTCTATCCGTCGGTCGAGGCGCGGTCGGCGCGCACGCGCTACGACGCGATGTGGGCGGGCCTCGAGGCGGCCGTGGACGCGGTGCCCGCGACGGGCGCGCGGCCCGATCCGTCGCGCCTCGGCGTGATCGGGCACTCGTTCGGCGGCGGCGCGGCGCCCGCGATCGCGGCGCGTGCCGCCGCGCGAGGCTGGGGGCGCGACGGGTTGTGGATCCTCGCGCTCGCTCCCTGGTACGACCTCGACCGCGCGGCGTGGGCATCCCTCCCGCCGCACGCGCACCTGCTCGCGGTCGCCTACGAGGACGACAAGGTCTGCGATCCCGGCATCGCGGGCACGTTTCCTGCGCTCGCGACGACGATCCCGGCGGACCGCAAGGCGTTCCGGTGCCTGCGCAGCGACCCGCACGGCTCGCCCGAGTTGCGCGCCGAGCACGGGACGCCGTTGACGTTCCGCGGCGTGGACGCCTACGACACGCGGGGCACGTGGCAGGTCGCCGACGCGCTCGCGGCCGCCGCGGGCGGCGACGAGGCCGCACGACGCGTCGCGCTCGGCCGCAGCGCCGAGGAGCTCGACCTCGGCCGCTGGAGCGACGGCACGCCGGTCCGCACGCCGCTCGCGTCGTGGCCGCCCGACGCGGGCGAGCCGAGCCGTCCGCGCCGCCAGTGGCGTCCGGGCGGCCAGCAGGCGGCGCATGATCTCCTCCTGCTGGCC
>DATLLK010000345.1:0-4188 GCA_035537895.1 Planctomycetota bacterium | reverse complement strand
CGCCTGCTGAGCCGCCTGTTGAGCCGCCTGTTGAGCCGCCCGCGGCGACGCCTGGGGCGACGCCTGGGGCGACGCCTGGGGAACCCCCCACCGAGCCTCCGGCGGAGCCGCCTGCGGCGCCCCCTGGCGAACCGCCCGTCGCGTCCTCGCCGCCGGAGGAGCCGGACACGCCGGGCGCGGTCGCGCGCGAGGCCCTGCCCGACGTCGTCGGTGCGCTCGAGGCGAACGCGCTCGCGACGCTCGGCGCCTGGCGCATCACCCTGGTGCCCGTCGAGGAGGCCGGCGCCGCCGAGGGGAGCATCGTCCGGATGGAGCCCGCCGCGGGCACGCGGCTCCCCGACGGCGAGATGGTGCGTCTCTACGTCGCCAAGTCGGGCGCGCCCCCGATGAGCGCCGTGCCCGTGCCCAACGTCGTGGGCCTCGTCGAGGCCGTCGCCCAGGAGCAGCTCGAGTCGGGGAAGCTGCTGTCGATCGTGAACCAGGTCGTGTCGAACCCGTCCGACGAGGGGCGCGTCGTGTCGCAGGAGCCCGGCGCCGGCGTCGTCGTGGCGCCGGCGAGCTACGTCGTCCTGAGCGTCGGGCGTCGGCCGCGCAGCGCGCTCCTCGAGGCGGGCGTCCCCGAGCTCGTGGGCACCTCCGAGATCGACGCGCGCGCGGCCCTCGCCGAGGCGGGCCTCGAGGTCTCGACGCACGACAAGCTGGCGCCGGGCTCCGAGGAGGGGCGCGTGCTCGCGCAGGATCCCGCGCCCGCGACGCGGCTCGCCCGCGGCCGCGTCGTGACGATCACCGTGGGGCGCACGCTGCTGCTCCCCGTGCGCGTGCCCGAGGTCCTCGGCCTCCCGGCCGACGCGGCGGAGAAGGCGGCGCGCGACGCGGGCTTCGCCGTCGAGCGCGGCACCGGCCTCTCGCTCGCGGGGAGCGTCGGCAAGGTCATCGCGCAGACGCCGCCCGCCGGGACGACGGCGACGCGCGGCTCCGTCGTGCGCCTGACGATCGGGACGGCGACCTTCACCCCGGTCCGCGGCCCGGCCGAGGCGGCGCCGGTCTCGCCGTCGCCGGACGTGGGCTCCCTCGTCCCTTCCTTCCTGGGACTCGACGTGCCTCCGGCGCGCGAGTCGGCCGAGGGGCGCGGGTTCCGCGTGATCCTCGTGGAGGACCCGGGCGCGCCGGCCGGGAAGATCGTCGCGCAGACGCCGCGTCCCGGCACGACCCTCGCCGAGGGCGGGACCGTCACGCTGACCGTGGGCCGCGCCGCCGCGCTCTCCCGCGTCCAGCTCCTCGAGCCGGGGAGCGGGACCGCCGTGCCGAAGAAGTTCGGCGTGACGTTCCGCTGGAGCCCCGTCGAGGGGGCCGAGGACTACCAGTTCCAGATCCTCGTGTGGAAGGACGACACCTGGGTCGTCGCCGACAACGACACGCTGAAGAGCGTCGAGAAGCGCCCCTCCCGCGTGAAGTCCGGCACGTACCAGTGGCACGTCCGCGCGCGGAGGAAGGACGGCAAGGTCGTCGGCGACTGGAGCGAGTGGCGCCGGCTGACGATCTACTGAGGGCGGATCTCGTTCGGGCGCGCGGGGAGGTCGACGGGAACGGCCGTCTCGTCGGGGTTGTCGTCCTCGACGACGCGGTCGCCGCCCCGCCGCTTCGCGGCGCGCAGGCGGCGGTCCGCCACGCTGAACAGCTCGGCGGAGCTCGGCACCTCCTGCGACTCGTCGGTGCAGGCGAGCCCGATGCTCACGGTCATCGGACGGCCCGCCGTTCCGGGGGTGCGGACCGACCGGACGCGATCCCGGAGGCGCTCGGCGACCTCGGCTCCCTCCGCCCGGGCCGACTCGGGGAGCAGCACGCAGAACTCGTCGCCCGCGTAGCGGGTGAGGATGTCGCCGAGACGGACGGCGGTCTGCATCGCGCCCGCGATCCCGCGGAGGACCTCGTCGCCGCCCTGGAGCCCGTGGAGCTTGTTCACCCGGCCGAACGTGTCGAGGTCGGCGACGAGGAGCGTCAGGGGACGGCCGTGGCGCCGCACGCGCGCGATCTCCCGCTCGATCGCGGAGGCGAGGTAGGCGCGGTTCCACAGCCGGGTCAGCGGGTCGCGCGCGGCCTGGTCGCGCAGCTGCTCCGCCGTCTCGCGCAGCGTCGCCTCGCGCGCGACCGCCTCCTGCGCGTCCACGAGGACGATGACGATGCCCGCATCCGTGCTGTCGGGCCCGCGGTAGCGCGAGATCGTCGCGCGGCAGGGCACGGGGCTGCCGCCGCTCGACAGGATCACGTCGCCGGCCCACCGCTGGTCTCCGTGGAGCGCGGCGTCGAACTCGTCGCGCTGGGTCGTCCCGACCCCGTGCTCGGCGGGCGCGACGACGGACGCGACGGGCGTGCCCGCGGGGTCGAGGGTGGCCCCGCCCGCCAGCCGCGCGTACGCGGGGTTCACGGCGACGATCTTCCCGTCGAAGTCGGCGAGGACGCACGCCACGTCCACGTCCTGCACGGCCGCGGCCCAGCGCTCGCTCGACTGCGCGCGCCGCTCGCGGGCGTGGGCGCTCCGGAGCGACGACGCGAGCGTGCGGGGCGACTGGCGGACGTCCACGCAGCCGCAGGGGCCGAGCGAGAGGAGGGCGGGCAGGCAGGCGCGCCCGTCGAGGGCGAGCAGGAACGGGATGCCACGCCCGACGATGGCCTTCACCGCGTCGCTCGGCGCGTCCACGGTCACCCAGGCGATGTCGGGCGCGGGGGTCGCGGAGAGCGCGGCGAACACCGCTGCCCGGTCGCCGGCAGACTCCACCGTGAGGCCCCCTTGGTGGAGGGCTTCCAGCAGCGCCCGGGCGTGCGCCGGGACGGGGTCGACGACGAGGACGAAAGGTTGCTGATTCCCCACGCGATCCGGCCCAGGGGCGGTGTGCCCTGCCCTCCTTCGGCAGGAACCAACCGCCACCTGCTTCAAACCGACTCTAGCCCCCGGTGTCCACCTGGGCCACTAGTCCCGTGGGTTTCCCCGCCACGGCGCGTGTTCGTGTGTATTACGCAACGATATGGACTACGCGACGATGCTGTAGCCGCCGTCCACGACGATCACCTGGCCGACGACCATCGAGGCCATCGGGCTGCACAGCCAGAGAACGGCATCGGCCACGTCGCGCGGCTCGACGAGGCGCCCGGCCGGGGTGCGCCGCGCGCTCTCCGAGAGCATCATCTCCCGGTTGGGGAAGTGCTTCAGCGCGTCCGTGTCGACGACGCCCGCCGACACCGCGTTCACCCGCACGCCCCTCGCGGCCAGCTCCACGGCCAGGTGGCGCACGAGGCTCTCGAGGGCGGCCTTGCTCGCGCCCACGGCCGCGTAGTGGGGCAGCGCCCGCACCGCGCCCAGGCTCGAGACGGCGACCACGTGCCCTCCGCGGTCCCCCATCAGGCCGACGGCCTGCTGCGTGAGCGGGAGGAGGGCCGCGGCGTTGATCCCCATCGTCCAGGCGTAGTGCTTCGGGGTCAGCTCCATGGCGGGCTTGATGACGCCGGAGGCGGCGTTGGAGACGAGGATGTCGAGCGACCCGAAGCCCTCCCGCAGCGCCTTGAAGATCTCGTCGTGGGTCTCGGGGTCGGCGACGTTGCCCTTGACGAGCAGGGCCTTCACCCCGCGGGCGCGGACCTCGGCCGCCGTCTCCTCGGCCGGCTTGCGGTTGCGCAGGTAGTTGATCGCCACGTCGGCGCCGGCCTCGGCCAGGCGCACGGCGATCGCCTTGCCGATGCCCCGGCTCCCGCCGGTGACGAGAGCGTGCTTCCCGCGGAGGTCGACGGAGAGACCGGTGGTCATTTGAGTGCTCCGCAGGGAACGGTACCCTAGCAAGGGTGACAACCGAGAGTCCGTACCGCGTCCTCGCCTTCGCCCTCGTGACGGGCGTCCTCCTCTCCGCCTGCTCGGCGCCGCCGACCGGCGGCACCGCCGTCTACCGGCGCCCGGGCGACGAGGCGATGGCCGCCACGACCACGACGGCGCCTCCGACCGTCGCCCGGCCGATGCCGCCGCCGGTTGCGTCCCCGACCGTGGTCGCGACGCCGACCGTCGTCGCGCCGCCCGCCCCGCGCGTTGTCGCGGCGCCGGCCCCCGCTCCCGCGCCCACCACGGGCACGACGGACAAGGGGAGCCGGCTCGCGCGTCCCACGCCGATCGGTCAGATCGCGCCCGAGGAGGCGCCCCCGGCC